>DATMIP010000046.1:0-5204 GCA_035554515.1 Sphingomonas sp.
ATCGGCGGCAAGGTTCTGGGCGAGGATCGGCTCCCACCGGTCGCCATTCGCGATCAGCTTGGCCTTGTCGTAGATCAGTTCCTCGCGCGTTTCGGTCGCATATTCGAAGTTCGGACCTTCGACGATCGCATCGACCGGGCACGCTTCCTGGCAGAAGCCGCAGAAGATGCACTTGGTCATGTCGATGTCGTAGCGCGTCGTGCGACGGCTGCCATCCTCGCGCGGCTCGGCCTCGATCGTGATCGCCTGCGCCGGGCACACCGCCTCGCACAATTTGCACGCAATGCAGCGTTCCTCGCCATTGGGATAACGGCGCAGCGCATGCTCGCCGCGGAAACGCGGGCTGAGCGGGTTCTTCTCGAACGGATAGTTGATCGTCGCCTTCGCCTTGAAGAAGTAACGCAGCGTCTTGGCGTGCGCCTTCACGAACTCCCACAGGGTGAACGACTTGATGAGATAGGCTAGGCCCATGGTAGCATTCCGTTATCGCGCATCATCAAATAGCCGGAGACCAGGAAAACCCAGATCAGCGACATCGGCAGGAAAATCTTCCAGCCGAGACGCATCAGCTGATCGTAGCGGTAGCGCGGCACCGTCGCCTTGACCCAGGAGAAGACGAAGAAGAAGAAGAATATCTTGCCGAACAGCCAGAGGATGCCCGGCACCGCATAAAGGATCGGAATATCGAGCGGCGGCAGCCAGCCGCCCCAGAAGAGCGTCGCGTTGAGCGCGCACATCAGGAGCACGTTGCCATATTCGCCGAGCCAGAAGAGCGCGAAGCTCATCGACGAATATTCGGTCTGATAGCCGGCGACGATCTCGCTCTCCGCCTCGGTCAGGTCGAATGGCGCGCGCGCGGTTTCGGCCATTGATGAGATCAGGAACACCACCGCCATCGGAAACAGCAAGGGGTTGAAGCCGAAGGCGTTGACGAAGTGAAGGATATGGCCGCGCTGGGCCGTGACGATATCGTTGAGATTGAAGCTCCCGGTCCACATCACGACCGGGATCAGCACGAAGCCGATCGAGACTTCGTAGCTCACCATCTGCGCGGCGGCGCGGATCGCGGAGTAGAAGGGATATTTCGAGTTGGACGCCCAGCCTGACAGGATCACGCCGTAAACGCCGATCGAGCTGATCGCGAGCAGATAGAGCAAGCCGACATTGATGTTGGCGAGCACCGCCTTCGGCCCGAACGGGATCACCGCCCACGCCGCGAGCGCGACCGTGAAGGTGATGATCGGCGCGATCAGGAACAGCCCGCGATTGGCGGCCGACGGGATGATCGTTTCCTGAAGGAAGACCTTGAGGCCGTCCGCGAACGACTGGAGCAGGCCGAACGGGCCGACCACGTTGGGCCCGCGCCTGAGCGCCATCGCCGCCCAGATCTTGCGATCGACGTAGATGATCATCGCGACCGCCAGCAACAGTGGCAGCGCGATGACGAGAATGTCGATCAACGTGGCGAGGAACCACGCGCCTTCGTACGGCAGGAAGCCGGTGAACCAGCGGGTCATGCGAGCTGCCCCCGGCCCGTCATGCCAGCGAAGGCTGGCATCTCGTGCGGCGAGCGGAGGACGCAGTCTCCTGAGATCCCAGCCTGCGCTGGGATGACGAGCATGCCGATCATTCCGCGGCCTCCGCGAACGTCTGGCCGTGCAGCAGTTCGGCCGAGCAGCGCTGCATCGTTTCGCTCGCGCGGGCGATGGCGTTGGTCAGGTAGAAATCCTGGATCGGATAAGCGATCTGGCCCGCGGCCTTCGCGTCGAGTTGGGGCAGCGACCAATCGTAGCTGGCGAGGCCGAGCCGACCCAAGGCCGGCACCTCGGCCGCCATCTGGTCGCGCAGCGCCTCGAGCGTGTCGAACGGCAATTTGTGGCCCAGCACTTCCGACAGAGCGCGAAAGATCGCCCAATCCTCGCGCGCGTCGCCCGGCGGGAAGACCGCGCGGTCGCCGCGCTGCACGCGGCCTTCGAGATTGACGTAGGTGCCGCTCTTTTCGGCATACGCCGCCGCCGGCAGGATCACGTCGGCGATTGCCGCGCCCTTGTCGCCATGATGGCCGACATAGACCTTGAAGCTGCCCGCCACCGCATCCTGCTTCACGTCGTCGGCGCCGAGCAGGAAAACCAATTTGGGCGCAGCCTTGGCAATGTCGCCCATGCCGCCCTTCTGGGCGTAGCCGAGCATCAGCCCACCCATGCGCGCGGCCGACATGTGGAGCACGTTATAGCCGTTCCAGTTGTCCTTGATCAGGCCGAGCGAACCGATCAGCGCCTGGGCCGCACCCTGGCCCGCCGTGATCCCGCCGCCGCCGACGATCAGCGCCGGGCGTGCCGCCTTGGCAAACAAATCGGTCACCTCGCCCGGCAGATTACCAAGCAGGCCGAGATCGTTGCCAAGCCATGTGACCGGGTAGGTCAGGTCGACCTCGGGTCCGACCGCGAACACCTTCGCGCCGCGCTTGACCGCCTTGCGGATGCGCGTGTTGACGAGCGGCGCTTCCCAGCGGACGTTCGATCCAACGATCAGGACCGCATCCGCGGTTTCGATGCCGGCGATGGTCGAATTGAAATTGACCGCGGCGAGGCTCGACGCGTCGTAGAGCAGGCCGGTTTCGCGCCCTTCCAGCAGCTCCGAGCCCATCGAACGCAGCAAGGCCTTGGCGGCATACATCGTCTCGCAATCGACGAGCGCGCCGGCGACCGCGGCGACGCTCGCGCCGGCATCGACCGCCTTGATCGCGGCGAAAGCCTCGCCCCAGGTCGCGGCTTCGAGCTTGCCCTTGCGGCGGACATAAGGCCGGTCGAGCCGCTGGCGGACGAGCCCGTCGACCGCGTGGCGCGTCTTGTCCGACGCCCATTCCTCGTTCACGTCCTCGTTGACGCGCGGCAGCGTGCGCAGCACCTGGCGGCCGCGGCTGTCGAGGCGGATGTTCGTGCCGACCGCGTCCATCACGTCGATCGCGAAGGTCTTCTTGAGTTCCCACGGCCGCGCCTCGAACGCGTAAGGCTTCGAGGTGAGCGCGCCCACCGGGCACAGATCGACGACATTGCCCGAAAGCTCGGACGTGATCGCCTGCTCCAGATAGGAGGTGATCTGCATATTCTCGCCGCGATAGAGCGCGCCGATCTCCTCGACGCCGGCGACCTCCTCGGCGAAGCGCACGCAACGTGTGCACTGGATGCAGCGGGTCATGACCGTCTTGACGATCGGACCCATATATTTCTCGGTGACCGCGCGCTTGTTTTCCTGGAAGCGCGTGAAGCCGCGGCCATAAGCGATCGATTGATCCTGCAGATCGCATTCGCCGCCCTGATCGCAGATCGGGCAATCGAGCGGGTGGTTGATGAGCAGGAACTCCATCACCCCCTCGCGCGCCTTCTTGACCATCGGCGTGTCGGTGCGGATTTCCTGATTGTCGGCGGCGGGCAAGGCGCAGGAAGCCTGCGGCTTGGGTGGCCCGGGCTTCACCTCGACCAGGCACATCCGGCAATTGCCCGCGATCGACAAGCGCTCATGATAGCAGAAGCGCGGCACTTCCTTGCCCGCCGCTTCGCACGCCTGGAGCACGGTGGCGCCGTTCGGCACCTCAACTTCGATTCCGTCGACGGTGAGCTTGGGCATCAGACGCTGGACCCTTGCGTGACCGCGCTGATCGCACGGCCGACACTGAATTTGCCTTCCGCACGCCACCGCTGGAGCAGCGGCAGCACCCATGGCTGGACCAGGGGGTAGCCGCGCACGACGACCACCATCGCGATCAGAGCGGAACCGAGGACATAGCCAAGATCGATCATGTCCACGCTTTTACTCCGCCGCCACTGCATAATCGGTCGCCCCGCGGCGCTCGGTGATGCGCCGCTCGATCTCGGGGCGGAAGTGGCGGATCAGGCCCTGGATCGGCCAGGCCGCCGCGTCGCCGAGCGCGCAGATCGTGTGGCCCTCGACCTGCTTGGTCACTTCGTGGAGCATGTCGATCTCGTGTATCTCGGCCTCCCCGGTGCGCAGCCGTTCCATCACGCGCCACATCCAGCCGGTGCCCTCGCGGCACGGCGTGCACTGGCCGCAGCTTTCATGCTTGTAGAAATAAGAGATGCGGCTGATCGCGCGGACGATGTCGGTCGACTTGTCCATCACGATCACGGCGGCGGTCCCGAGGCCCGAGCCGAGCTCGCGCAGGCCGTCGAAATCCATCGGCGCGTCCATGATCTGCGCGGCAGGCACGAGCGGCACCGACGAGCCGCCCGGGATCACGGCGAGCAGATTGTCCCAGCCGCCGCGAATGCCGCCGGCATGTTTCTCGATCAATTCGCGGAAGCTGATGCCCATCGCTTCCTCGACCACGGTCGGCGTGTTTACGTGGCCGCTGATCTGGAAAAGCTTGGTGCCCTGATTCTTGTCACGGCCGATGCCGGCGAACCAGGACGGCCCGCGCCGCAGGATGGTCGGCACGACCGCGATCGATTCGACATTGTTGACCGTGGTCGGACAGCCGAACAGTCCGACCCCCGCCGGGAAAGGCGGTTTGAGGCGCGGCTGGCCCTTCTTGCCCTCGAGGCTTTCGATCTGCGCGGTTTCCTCGCCGCAGATATAGGCACCGGCGCCACGATGGACGAACACGTCGAAATCATAGCCCGAGCCGGCGGCATTCTTGCCGAGCAGGCCCTTGTCATAAGCCTGCGCCACGGCCGCGAACAGATTCTCCGCCTCACGGATGAACTCGCCGCGAATGTAGATGTAGGCCGCGCGCGCGCGCATCGCGAAGCCGGCAATCAGCGCGCCTTCGAGCAATTTGTGCGGATCATGGCGCAATATCTCGCGATCCTTGCACGAGCCCGGCTCAGACTCGTCGGCGTTGATCAACAGGAAGCTCGGACGGCCGGGCTTGGGCTCCTTGGGCATGAAGCTCCACTTCATGCCGGTCGGGAAGCCTGCGCCGCCGCGACCGCGCAATCCGGACGCCTTGATATCCTCGATAATCTGGTCCTGCCCGCGGGACATCAGGCCCTTGGTGTCGTCCCAGTCACCGCGCCTCTGCGCGCCCTCCAGTGTCCAGTCCTGGAAGCCGTAGATATTGGTGAAGATGCGGTCCTTGTCCTCGATCGACGTGATCATCGGCCCTTCCCCACCAGCTTTTCGGCCGCGAAATAAATAAACACAGCGAAGGCGAGCCCGATTGCGAGCGCGAGCAGGCCGATCAC
>DATMIP010000047.1:0-10631 GCA_035554515.1 Sphingomonas sp.
GGATATTTTATTTCGACATCGTTCCGGGCCGGATTTTCGTCGCGTTTTGGAACCAGCATCAGGACGAGTTCCTCGAGCCCCGGATTATGGCCCACGAGCAATATACTCTCTGCGCCAGCCGGCGCATGGCGGACCACATCAAGCAATTCGTCGGGCGTCGCCAGATAGATGCGCCGCTCCCATTGCGGGGCAAGCTCGCCGCCATAGCCGGCTTCGACCTCGCGGAGCGTTTCCACGACACGGATCGCCGGCGACGCCAGAACGGCATCGAAATGCAGGGCGGCGTCACGCATATGCCGCCCGATCGCGCGCGCGGCCCGTCGGCCCTTGGCATTGAGGGGACGATCGAAATCGCGTGCGACCGCGCCATCGTCGCCAGATTTTGCGTGCCTGAGCAGCGCCAGCCGCTTCATGCTATTCTGCCTTCTCCTTGCTTATGCCCTGATGGCGCAAAGATGCGACAGAAGGAAGGCGCGATCCGACCCGACGCACCGCTTCGTCAAGGCTCACGCGATTGACCGCCACGCCGGGCGGAAAGGCGTTGAGCAGGCGCGACGGGGTGGCCGCGGACAGCAGGACGAACGTACCATGGTCGCCGGCGCGGCGAATCAGCCGGCCGAACGCCTGCGCCAGCCGGGCACGAACCACGCGGTCGTCATGGTGCGCGCCGCCGCTCGCCGCTCGCCGCGCCCCATGAAGCACGGTCGGACGTGGCCAGGGTATTCCCTCCATCACCACCAGCCGCAGCGATTCTCCCGGCACGTCCACCCCGTCGCGCAGGGCGTCGGTGCCGAGCAGGCTGGCGCGCGGATCGTCTCGGAAAATATCGACCAACGTGCCGGTATCGATCGGGTCGACATGCTGGGCGAACAGCGGCAGCCCTTCGCGCGCCAGGCGATCGGCGATACGCGCATGGACCGCGCGCAGCCGCTGGATCGCCGTGAACAGGCCAAGCGCCCCGCCCCCCGCCGCCTCGATCAGCCGGGCGTAGGCGCCGGCCAGCGCGGCGGTGTCGCCCCGCTTGATATCGGTGACGATCAGCACTTCCGACTGCGCGGCATAATCGAAGGGCGATGGCGCGGCGAACCGCATCGCGGCACGATCGAGATGGATGGCGCCGCTTCGTGCCTCGGCCACCGCCCAATCGTCGCCCCCGCGCAAGGTCGCGGACGTTACGATCAGCCCGTGCGCGGGCTTCAGCACCATGTCCACGAGCGGCCTCGTCGGATCGAGCCAGTGACGGTGGAGCCCGACGTCATATTCGCGTCCCTCGACGCGATCGACGGCCAGCCAGTCGACGAAATCCGGATCCGCCGGGCCGCCGAGACGCGCGAGCATCGCCACCCAGGCGGCGATCGTCTGGCTGCGATTCACAAGCCCCGCGAGCGCGCCCTCGACCCGCGCGCGTGCCGCCGTATCGAGCCAGTCGGGAGCGTCTTCCAGGACCGCCTGCAGCCGCTGCCGCAACCGCGCCAGCGGCCGCACGAGCGCTTCGAGCGCCTCGGCCGCCGGCGCTGCGGCCTCGATCAGCCCGACGTCGAGCTCGGCGGCATGCGTCTCGATACCGTAGCCGGCATCTGCGGCTCGGGCGCGCGCAAAGGTCGTGCCGCGGACCGCCGCGAGCAATTTTTCGACTGGGCCCAGCGGCAGGTCTTCGGCCAGCCTGCCCAGCCAGCCATCGCCGGGCAATTCGCGCGCCGCCGCCGATGCCTGCTCGATCGCGCGGTGCCCTTCCTCATCATAGGATGCGACGTCGAGCAGCCGCGCGGCAAGCCCGCGGCGTCGGCCGCGCGCCTTCGATTCGGGGCCGAGAATCCAACGCCTGAGTTCGATCGTCTCCTGTCCGGTCAGGGCCGCAGCGAAGGTCGAATCGGCTGCGTCGAACAGATGATGTCCCTCATCGAACACGATCCGCGCGAGCGGGCGACCCTCCTCCAACCGGCGCGATCCCAGGATCATGACGAGCGCATGATTGGCTATCACCAGATCGGCTTGCTCGGAGGCGCGCGCAGCACGCTCGATGAAGCATTTCCGGTAATGCGGGCAGCCTGCATAGACGCATTCGCCGCGCCGGTCGGTCAGCGCGGTCGATCCCGCGCGCCGGAATAATGTCGGCAGCCAGCCGGGCAGATCGCCACCGATCATGTCGCCGTCGCGCGTATAGGCCGCCCAGCGCGCGACCAGTTGCGCCAGCATCGCCGCGCGGTTCTGGAAGCCACCCTGCAGGGCGTCTTCCAGATTGAGCAGGCACAGGTAATTTTCGCGCCCCTTGCGAATCACGACCTTCGCGCGCCGCTCTTGATCGTCGGGGAAAACGCGCGCGCTCTCGGCCGCGAGCTGCCGCTGGAGAGCCTTGGTATAGGTCGATACCCACACCGGCCCTCCCGCCTCCGCCGCGTGGAGCGAGGCCGGCGCGAGATAGCCCAGCGTCTTGCCGATTCCCGTCCCCGCCTCGGCCAGCACCATATGGGGGCGTCCCGCATCATCACGCGGATCGAAGGCGCGCGCGGCGGCGGCGGCATAAGCGCGCTGACCCTCGCGCGGCTCCGCCTGCTCGCCAACCAGCCGCGCCAGCCGCTCGAGCGTCTCGTCCTCGCCCAGCCGATGGGGACGCGGATCGGGGCGCGGCGGAACCTCTTCCCATTGGGGCAGTCGCGCGAACAGCCAGCGCTCGCCGCCTTGGGGCTTGTCGATCAGCGGCGCGACCAGATTGGCCCAGGGCCAGCGCATACGGCCGAGCGATTGCGCCGATGTCCACGCGCCCTCACGTTCGGGCCAGTTTGGATTGGCCAATGTCGCCAGCAGGGTCGCGGCCGCCTCGCGCAAAAACTCCGCCGCCGCGCCGTCATCCTGCGGCGGCTCGAGCCCGAGCGCGCGCGCGAGCCCCGCCGGCGTCGGCACGGCGAACCGCGCCGGATGGACGAACGCGTAGAGTTCGAGCAGATCGAGCCCCGACAAGTCGCTCAGGCCGAGCCGGGCGGCGACGAGCGGCGCGTTCAACTGGATCGTCGGGGTTTCCGACGCGTAGGCGATCGCCTCGCCCCGCCCCAATGCGCGCGTACCGTCCCCGGTCGCCAGCCAGATGCCGCCATGCGTCGCGTGAAGCGCGGGCAAAGGGGTCGCCACGCTCACGCCGCCTGGTTGCTCGCCACGCGGGCGGGACGATTCCAGCCTTCGGCGATCAATCGATCGAGCGCCGCGCGCGCGGCTGCGACCACCGGCGCGCCGGCATAAGCGAAGGCAGGGTGCGTGCTCAGCGGAAAGAAATTCATCGTCGCATTGGCTTCGAACAGCAGCAGGCGATCGTCGGGCAGCAAAGCGAAGTCGATGCCGAAGAAATCCAGCGAAATCCGTCGGCGCACTTCCTCCAGCGTCGCCCGCGCCGTCGCGGGGAGCGCGGCAAGCCCGCCCGCGATCAGCGCGCGCTCGCGCTCTATCCAGCCGGGATGGTGCGCCATCACGCGCTCGCGGTCGGCCCCGTGCACGTTCCACATGTCCGAAACCAGGCAATGGCGCACGATTGCACTGTCCCCGAAGAACAGGACGCGGATCTTGTGGTAGAGCCCGTCGGTGCCGGGCCTGTCGACGAATTCGGTGAGCAAATAGGTGAATTCGGGCCGTATGGCTGCGAACAATGCCTGCTCGTCGTGGATCAGCCCTACAATGTCGCCATTATGCGTGCCGGCAATGCGCAGGATGGCCGGAAAGTGCAGGCCGCAGCGTATGATCGCCGCGCGCGCCAATTGCGCCTGACCGCGAAAACGTGCCACCGATGGGACGAGCAACCCGCTCATGCCCGCCAGCGTTGCCGCGATACTGTCGCGCGTCGAGGCGCGCACGGCCGCCGGGCGGTTCAATACCCGCCCCGCAAACGGCTTCAATATCCTTTCCGCCCACAGCAGCACCTGCGGGTTGACGTCGGCGTCGGTAACCAGATTGAGTATGACCGCCACGTTGTGGAGCGCGGGGCGTGCCTTAAGCCGCGCGAAATTTCCGGGAATATGGATTCGCACGAAATCCTCCGGGTCGGACCGCAGCAGCCTGATGTCGGTGCTGCCCTTGTTGCACAGCGCGGGGCCATCGGCATAAACGCGCCCGTGCTGCTCGTCCGATCCGAATAGATAGGCGACGCGTCCGGCCCGGCGCGACGGCGGGATGATCTCACCGCCGGCCATCGCTTCGTGCGCTTTCCCGATCGGCCAGCGCGGCGACGAAGGCTGCGGCATCAGGCAGGCGATCGAAATGTATGTTGCCGTCAATATCGGCGCTGGGATCGCCCGGCACGAGAATCACGGCGGCTGGTCCATTGCCCTTGCGGTCGAGCGTGCCGACGATGCCGCCGAGCACGCGTTCACGCCCGATCTCCATCAAAGGCGCCGTCATCCACGGCAGGGTCCACATTATTCGCCGGTCCGTGACGTGCAGCGAAATGAAGGGCGACCGCATGATCGCGAGCAGGAAACCCGGATATTTACGCAGGAGGAGAAGGAATACGCCCGCGACCAGCACGGCGATCGCGCTCGTGCAGCCGATCGAGAAGGTATAGTCGGCGACGCTGACCGGTGCCGGCCACCATATCGCCCAAAGCAGCACGATGAGCGTGAAGGCCTGCAGCCCGACGAACACGATCGCGGCCCCGGCGCCCGACGGGATCGCCCGAAGACCCGGGCGGGCCACGTAGAACGTGCGCTCGGTGATGCGATCGAGCCGCCGGACATAGGGCAATGGCAGGTTGAGGTTGGACGACCCTGTTTCCATCGCTCGCCGACGCCTCCACCGAAGCGGTTCGACACCGCTTCCCACACCCGCCTGCGCACCCTAAAGGCACGCGCCTGAACGTTAGATACATCGGGAACAAATGGCAAACGATCTGCGCGACGCCGCGCTCGCCTCCAAGGCGTGGCCCTATGAGGAAGCGCGCAAGCTGCTCGCCCGCTATCCCGCGGGAGTGCCGGCCGGCCAGATCCTGTTCGAGACCGGCTATGGCCCTTCGGGCCTGCCCCACATCGGCACCTTCAACGAGGTCCTGCGCACGACGATGGTGCGCCGCGCCTTTGAAGCCATGTCGGATGTTCCCACCCGGCTCATCGCCTTTTCCGACGATATGGACGGGCTGAGGAAGGTTCCCGACAATGTCCCCAACCAGGCGATGCTGGCCGAATATCTGGGCAAGCCGCTCACCCGAATTCCCGATCCGTTCGGCAAGTTCGAATCCTTCGCCCATCACAACAACGCGATGCTGCGCGAATTCCTCGACCGCTTCGGTTTCGACTATGAATTCCTGTCGGCGACCGATTGCTACACGGGCGGCCGTTTCGACGAGGCACTGAAGAATGTATTGCGCCATCACGACGCGATTATGGGCGTGATGCTGCCGACGCTGCGGCCGGAACGCCAGGCGACCTATTCTCCGATCCTGCCGATCGATCCTGAATCCGGTGTCGTGCTGCAGGTGCCGGTCGAGGTGGTCGATGCCGATACGGGGACGATCCGCTTTACCACGCCCGATGGCGACACCCTCACCGCGAGCGCGCTTGGCGGGGCCGCCAAGCTGCAATGGAAAGTCGATTGGGCGATGCGCTGGGTCGCACTTGGCGTCGACTATGAGATGTCGGGCAAGGACCTCATCGATTCGGTCACCCAATCATCGAAAATTGCCCGCATCCTCGGTGCCCGGCCACCGGAGGGCTTCAACTATGAAATGTTCCTCGACGAACATGGCGAGAAGATTTCCAAGTCGAAGGGCAATGGCCTCAGCCTTGAACAATGGCTGACCTATGGTCCGCCCGAAAGTCTCGCTTATTTCGCCTATCGCGAACCGCGCCGTGCCAAGGCGCTTCACATCGGCGTGATCCCGCGCGCGATCGACGATTATTGGAAATCGGTCGCGGATTATCCCGCGCAGGGCCTGTCCCAGCGCCTCGGCAATCCGGTCCACCATGTCCACAATGGCGATGTCCCGGCCGAACCGCTGCCGATCAGCTTTGGCCTGTTGCTCAACCTGGTAGGGGTGATCGGCGAGGCGGACGCACAGGTGGTGCGCGACTATCTCCAATCCTATCGTCCCGGCACGCAGCATCCCGCGCTGGATGCGCTGATCGGCCACGCGCTCGCTTATCTTCGCGACTATGTCGCCCCCACGCTCAGGCGCCGCACGCCATCCCCTGAAGAGGCCGATGCCCTGCGCGCGCTCGACGCCCGGCTGGCGCTGCTGGCGGGCGGCGACGATCTCGCCGCCGCTGCGCAGAACGAGGTCTATGAAGTCGGGAAGGCTCTCTATGGCCAGGAACGGCTTCGCGACTGGTTCAGGACGCTCTACGAAACCTTGCTGGGGTCAGAGCAGGGACCGCGCATGGGCAGCTTCATTGCACTGTACGGCCTCGACAACAGCCGGCAGCTGATTGCCGACGCGCTGGCACGGGAGGGCTGACGGATCGTTTCCCTCCCCCACGCTTTGTCCGCCTTCATGGAAAAGCAGCTGATCTATTTCCGGATCGCTTTGCTTATGGGAGCGCTTGCGCTCGCCATTCCAGCGAATGCGGCGACGCCGCGCGACATACTCACACAGGCATCGTTCCAGGCCGGCGACAAGATGACGGCGCTCGCGCTGGTCAATCAGGGACTCGCGGCGGCGGAAGCGGAGCTGGCCGCCAATCCGCACGACAAGGAAGCGCAGATGCAACGCGGCGTCGCGATCGGCGATCGCGCGCATCTCATGCGATCGATCGGCGACGCCAAAACGGCACGCCACATATTCGAGACCTTCCTCGGCGCCTATCCGCGCGACCCGGAGGCGCACCTCGCGATGGCGACATGGCATCTCGACACGGTCGAAGCGGGCTTCCTCGCCGCGACCGTCCTTGGCGCGAAAAAGGAGGCCGGTCTGGCCCATCTCGACAAGGCGGTTGCGCTGGGCGGTGGTAGGCCGTTCTTCACCGGCTTTGCCGCAATGATGCGCATCCGGCTAAACCCTGGCGACGTCGCTGCCGCGCGTGCCCTCGCCGAACAGGCGGCCGCGGCCCCCGCCCCCACCCAACTCGACCGCATAGCAAAGCGGCAGGCTCAGGCCCTGTTGATCCCGTTGCGCAGCGGCGACGGCCGCACCGCCGGCGCGCTCGCCAGGAAGCTGCTGCCGTTTGGCAGGCTCTGATCAGAGCGTGTTACAGTGAACTGAACGGGTGCGGCGCCGGCTGCGCAGCGAAGACGAAGACGAATCCAGCGAAAGGCCCGGACGGTTTCCCGCCCGGGCCTTTCATTACGCTACGCTACAAAAAGGTTAATAGAAGAAGCGGTTGATGACCTCGAGTACCCGCCCGCTGCGGACGTCGACCAGAAGCACATCGTCGCCATACCGCACCCAGCGCTGCCACCCGAGAACCGGACGGAGGTGATAGCGATAGGGATCGATCCAGTAGCGGCGTTCGTAAAAGGCGCGGTCGAAGCGGTAGCCGACATTGACCGGCCGATAGCGATGGCCGCGCGGACCGTACCAGCGGCCGTTGCGGTAGATGTCGGGGTGGCGGCCGCGATAGTCGCGCCAGTCGTCCCGATATTCACGACGCGCGTCGCGCAGATCACGGCGATCGTCGCGCACGTCGCGCCTCGAAGCGCCGTCGCGATAGTCGCGCTGAAGGTCGCGCCGCTCGTCCCGTATTTCGCGGCGGTCGTGACGCAGTTCGCCGCTCTGTGCCTGCGCTATCGTCGGAACGATCGTGGCGGCCAGAAGGCCGGCTAATAGAGCTTTTCGCATCGTCTACTCCTTTCCTGTCGTCATAGTATCGACCGAAAGCAACCGCCTTCGTCATCTGTATGTATAAAAGTGATTCGCTGAATGACGGCGGAATGTCCCGGTCATCCTGGAGAAAGATTTTGACCGACGCCCGCCAACGGCGCCGGTCACGCAATCCTCTACCAGAATATATTCTGGATCACGTCAACCACTTCGCCGGTAGTTGTATCAACCAGTAGGGCATCATTGTAATAACGTACCCAACGATACGGCCAGTCTACCGGCGGCAGGCGATATTCATAGGGATCGCTCAGCCAGTAATTTGATCCGTAGAAGAAAGAGTCGAGGAAGAACCCGCGATATACCGAGCGGTAATTATAGCCGCGCGGGGCATGATAACGTCCACGATTGAAGACATCGCGGTGGCTGTTACGGAACCCGCGCCAGTCATAACGATGGTCATTACGCCAGTTCAGGTTCGGGCGATTATCGTAGCGACCATAGCGATTGCCGTCGCGCTGATGGTCACCGCGGCGATCATTGTCCCAGCGGCCGTTCCCGTCATTGCGGTCGTTGCGATCGTTGCGATCCCATCGGCCGTGATTGGTTTGGCCGTCCCGTGTCTCGCGATTCCACTGTCCGTCACGCTGGCCCGTGGCGCCATTTCCACGATCCCATCGGCCGTCATTCGAACGCCCGTCATTCTGAAAGCCGCGCGCATCGCCCGTTCGGACCTGCCCATCGGTACGACGCCATTGCGTGGCGTCGGAGCCCCGCGTCCACTGGCCGCGATTGCCACCATATTGCGCGGGCTGGACGGGGGCCTGAACCTGCTGCTGAGGCTGGGACTGGACCTGCAGCTGGGACTGGGGCTGGGGCGCGGCGCCCCGGCTGAATCGTTCGCGATTGGCACGCCATTCGGCGCGCCGATCGCCGGTGTCGGTTCTGACTGCCGGAGCCGGACGCTGCGGTTGCTCGGCCGCGTCATCGCGCACCGCCGTCGGTCGATCACCGCGGCGCCAATTGCGATCGGGCTCCGCCTGCGCCACCGCCGGCAACACGAACATCGTGGCCACAGCGACGAGCAAGGCCGTTCTTATGCTCTTCATCTGCATCACTCCTGCTGCGGGCCGCACCAGCGCTCCCGTCATTGATACACTATGCAGGCAGCGCGGTGATCAGTCGCTGAACTGATCCGTCAGCGTTCAGAAAGCTATTTATGAACGGGCGTGAGTGCCGGCACGGCGGATGCTGCGTCGGCGGGATCGATCTGGGGCGGCGGCGCAGCCGTGATCGCAGCCCCTCCCCGCGCTGCTGCGCTTGCCCGTCGGATCGCCCGGCGGATACGCGGATAGGTACCGCAACGGCACAGATTGGTGATTGCCTCGTCCATCTGCGCGTCGCTCGGATTCGGATTGTGCGCGAGCAGGGCCACCGCCGCCATGATCATGCCCGATTGGCAATAGCCGCATTGCGGAACGCTTTCGGCCACCCACGCCTGCTGGACCGGATGGCTGCGATCGCTCGTCAGCCCCTCGATCGTCGTGACGAAGCTGCCCTCGATCGATGCGATCGTGACCTGGCATGATCGCCGGGCCACGCCGTCGACGATTACCGTGCACGCCCCGCATTGCCCCGCGCCGCAGCCATATTTGGTGCCGGTAAGGTTGGAGGCGTCGCGCAGCGCCCACAATAAAGGCGTTTCGGGGTCCATCTTGTAATGGACGGGCTCGCCATTGACGGTGAAGCGGGTCATCGCCCACTGTCTAGGAACACCGCCGCCGATTGGAAAGCTCGTTGGTGCCGGTGCGATGTCCTGGGCTCGGTCCCCTGGGGCCAGCCGGTTTCCGTCGCCCCTTTCGGGTAAAAATGGTGCTCAAAGGGTTGAAGATTTACCGCCACGCTGTTAGGGGCGCCGCTTCCGATGCGGGCTTTGCTCGCGGATTCAATCGCTTTTTGCCGGCTGACGGACGCGTGAGCCCGACTGGAGAATTGGTTTTTTATGCAAATCATCGTTCGCGATAACAATGTCGATCAGGCCCTGCGCGCGCTCAAGAAGAAGCTGCAGCGCGAAGGCGTTTATCGCGAGATGAAGCTGCGCCGTCACTATGAGAAGCCGTCGGAAAAGCGTGCGCGTGAGCGCGCCGCGGCGGTCCGCCGCGCTCGCAAGCTGGAGCGCAAGCGCGTCGAGCGCGATCAGGCCCGCTAGGATTCGATCCCCGGAATGTCAGACATTACCGCGGTTCCACTCCGCCCGGTGGGCAAGAGCGGGGTTGCCGCGCTCTGGATCGGAATCGGACTGCTTCTGACGGTCGGAATCGGCGGAGGCGTGTATGCAACCACCGCTCCGCGCGCCAATTCGGTCGCCTCGCCCGCCATGGTAAAGCTGCCGGCAGCCGAATTCCTCGCCGCCAATGGAAAGCGCCGCGGTATCGTGACGACGCCGTCGGGCCTTGAATACCAGATCGTAAAACCCGGTGCCGGCCCGACGCCGACCGCCGATGACGTCGCGCTCGTTGATTATCGCGGCACGCTTACCGACGGCACCGAATTCGACGCGAGCAAGCCCGGCCAGCCGGTGCCGATGCCCTTGGCGCGCGTCGTCCCCGGTTTCGCCGAAGCGCTGGCGCTGATGCCCAAAGGCTCGGTCTATCGCGTCTGGCTGCCGCCTGAACATGCTTATGGCAGCGACGATCAGCGCGATGAAACCGGCAAGGTCGTGATACCGGGAAATTCGGTGCTGGTTTTCGATATCACGATGCACGAATTCCGGCCGATGCCGGCAGGCGCCGCGCCTGGCATGTGATGCTCAGGAAGCTTCGGCTTCCTCGGCGGCATGTTCGCTCTTTTCCTCGAGCAACACCTTCATCATCGCGACGATCGGATCGGCCAGCGCAAGGCC
>DATMIP010000048.1:0-5705 GCA_035554515.1 Sphingomonas sp.
CCGCTCTTCTACGCGTCGATCGGGCATCATCTGCCGATCGGCCTGTGGGAGCATCTCACGACCACGCAGGAGCAGGTCCGCGCGCAGGTCAACCCTCGGCAATGGCGCGAATATCGCAATGGATTGAACGGGATGACGATCACCACTTTTCTTGAGGCCGTGCGCGAGGCAGGGCTTATCCTGATGGATCTCGGCATCCGGCCCGATCCGAATCTCGAAGCTTTCGTCGCACTACGCAAGAAATTCCCGCCGGGGCTCAAGCCGATGGACCTGTGCCTGTCCGGTATCAACTGCACCCTCGCGTTCCCGCATAATATCTAGACTGTCGTTTCCCGGGCGGGTGAGCCCCAAAGAAAAAGCGCCCGGGTTTCCCCGGAGCGCTCCTTATTTGGGACTTGGAACCCTGCCTCAATCGATGCGCGGGAGCTGCTCGAACTGATGGTAGGGCGGCGGGCTCGACAAGGTCCATTCGAGCGTCGTCGCGCCTTCGCCCCATGGATTGTCGGGTGCCTTCGGACCAGCGATCAGCGAGTAGATGATGTTGACGAAGAAGATCGCCATGCCGGCAATCATGATCATATAGCCGTCGGTCGCGATCGCGTTCCAATGGGCGTAGGCATCGGGGTAATCCGGATAGCGGCGCGGCATACCCTCCATGCCCAGGAAGTGCATCGGGAAGAACAGCACGTTCACGCCGATGAAGAACACCCAGAAATGCAGCTGGCCGAGCAGCTCGTTATACATGCGGCCCGACATTTTCGGGAACCAGTAATAGAAGCCGGCGAACAGACTGAACACCGCGCCAAGGCTGAGCACGTAGTGGAAGTGCGCCACGACGTAATACGTATCCTGGAAATAATTATCGATGCCGCCATTGGCGAGCAGCACGCCGGTCACGCCGCCGACGGTGAACATGAAGATGAAGCCGATCGCCCACAGCATCGGCGTCTTGAAGGAGAGCGATCCCTCCCACATCGTCGCGATCCAGGAGAAAATCTTGATGCCGGTCGGCACGGCGATCACCATCGTCGCTGCGGTGAAATACATCTTCGTATTTACCGACAGGCCGGTGGTGAACATGTGGTGTGCCCACACGATGAAGCCGACCACGCCGATTGCGACCATGGCATAGGCCATGCCGAGATAGCCGAAGATCGGCTTGCGGCTGAACGTCGAGATGACGTGGCTGACCATGCCAAATCCGGGCAGGATCATGATGTAGACTTCGGGGTGCCCGAAGAACCAGAACAGATGCTGGTACAGGATCGGATCGCCGCCGCCCGACGCGTCATAAAAGGTCGTGCCGAAATTGCGGTCGGTCAGCAGCATCGTGATCGCCGCCGCGAGCACCGGCAGCGCCAGCAAAAGCAGGAAGGCGGTGACCAGAACCGACCAGGCGAAGAGCGGCATCTTATGCAGCGTCATGCCCGGGGCACGCATGTTGAGGATGGTGGTGATGAAATTGATCGCGCCCAGGATCGACGAGGCGCCGGCAAGATGGAGCGACAGGATCGCCATGTCGACCGCGGGCCCGGGGGAGCCGCTTGTCGCGAGCGGAGCATAGACCGTCCACCCGGTGCCCGCGCCCGGCCCCGTGCCGCCCGAGAAGAAGCTGGACCCCAGTAGCAGGATGAAAGCCGGGACCAGAAGCCAGAACGATATATTGTTCATCCGCGGGAACGCCATATCGGGCGCCCCGATCATGATCGGCACGAACCAGTTGCCGAAGCCGCCGATCATCGCCGGCATGACCATGAAGAAGACCATGATCAGGCCGTGGGCGGTGACGAGCACGTTCCAGAAATGATGCGCCTGATCGGCGGTGCCGGGCCCATGCAGCCATTGGTACCAGATGCCGAGATACTGGATGCCGGGATGCATCAGCTCGGCGCGCATCAGGCCGGAAATCCCGCCGCCGATGATGCCCGCGAAGATCGCGAAGATCAGGTAGAGCGTGCCGATATCCTTGTGGTTGGTCGACATGAACCAACGCGCGAAGAAGGCCGGCTTGTGATCGGCGTCGTGATGCTCGTGCCCGTGATCAGCGTGGAAATGGCTGGGCGAGGCGGCGATATCGGTCATCTAATATGCCTTCAGTTCTGCGCGACGGCAGGCTGGGAATCGGTGGCGGGCTTGGCGCCCGTGCCCGGAACGGGGGTGTTGGTGGCTGTAGGGCCCGCAGCCGGTGCGCCGGCCGCGGCAGGCGAGCTGGCGGTCGCATCCGGATTGGGCGCGCCTTTCATGGTGCCGCCCTTGAATGCCACCCATTGCGCGAACTGGGCCGGGGTCACGACCTCGACGGCGGTGGGCATGAAGGCGTGACGCGCGCCGCAAAGCTCTGAACATTGCCCGAAATAGACGCCGGGCTTGTCCGGAGCCTTGAACCAGGTCTCGTTCAGACGGCCCGGAACGGCATCCATCTTCACCCAGAAGGCGGGAATGGTCCAGCTGTGGATCACGTCGTTCGACGTTGTGATGATCTTCACCACGGCGCCGGCCGGCACCACCATGCGCTCGTCAACGGCCAGCAGGCGCGGCCCGTCGGCATCGGTACGAGCCTTCTCCTTGCCCGTGACCTCGTTCGGCTCCTTCAGCATGTTGGACACGACCTCGAAGTCGCCATTGTCCGGATACTGATAGGTCCAATACCATTGGTTCCCGATCGCCTTGACGGTGAGATCGGCCTTGGGCGGCGAATATTGATGCGCGAGCAACCGGATCGACGGCACCGCAATCGCAACCAGAATCAGGACCGGGACGAGCGTCCACACGATCTCGATGAAAGTATTGTGGTGGTTCTTGGACGGGATCGGGTTTTTCCCCGCCCGGTACCGCACGATCACGATCATCAGAAGGATCAGCACGAAAATCGAGATGATCGCCATCATCGGCACCAGGATATAATCGTGGAAGCGTTCGGCTTCCCGCCCGATCGGCGTGACCTGCTGCTGCAGCCCGATGCCGGTAGTCGGCATGCCGACGCCGGGCGTGGGCACGATGTGCGTGATGTCTCCGGGCTTGGCGGCGACCGCCGGGGCCGTGGGGCCTGGAGTCACGGCGCCGGGGTTCGGCGTTACCGTTTGCGGAACGGGCGCCTGCGCGGGCGCTGAGGCCGCGCCAAAAGCGGCTAACCCTAGAAACATGGCGAGGACGGTGCCCCGGATCGTCTTCAACACTCGGATCTTTCCCCAGATGGAGACTTGGTCGCGGCGTCGCTGAAGCCTTCCGGCTGGCGCGCCCGGGGGCCGTCTCAACACCGGTTCGGACGGAAATGCAAGCTGTTGAAGCCGGCGCAAGCGCCGTCTATCGCCGCCCCCGCCGGAAATGGCATCCATGGCGGGGAGCGCAATGATGACCGATGAGGATGTGCTGGTCGAATTCCGGGCGGCCGATGCGCTGCTCGAAGGCCATTTCATCCTGTCGTCCGGGCTGCGCAGCCCCCGCTATCTGCAATGTGCGCGCGTGTTGATGAATCCGGTGCGGGCGGCGCGGCTGGCACAGGCGCTCGCCATGCGCATCCCGCTGGAAATCCGCGGCCGCCTGGAAGCGGTGGTTTCGCCGGCCATGGGTGGGGTCATTGCCGGGCACGAAATGGGCCGTGCCCTGGGGCTCGACGCAATGTTCGTGGAACGACCGACCGGGACGTTCGAGCTGCGTCGCGGATTTGCCCTTGGGGCCGGCCAGAAAATTCTGCTGATGGAGGATGTCGTCACCACCGGACTTTCGTCGCGCGAGGCGATCCGGGCCGTCGAGGAAGCCGGCGGCGTCGTGATCGCGGCCGCCGCGCTGGTCGATCGTTCGAACGGCAAGGCCGATCTCGGCGTGCCCTTCTTCCCCCTGATCCGGCTCGATGTGCCGACCTATGCGCCCGACGCCTTGCCGCCTGAACTGGAGGCGGTCCCGGCGATCAAGCCTGGAAGCCGGGCGAAGCCATGAGCCCGAAGCTTCGCCTTGGCGTCAACATCGATCATGTCGCAACCGTACGCAACGCGCGCGGCGGCGTGCATCCCGATCCGGTGCGCGCGGCCGAGATCGCGGCCATGGCAGGCGCCGACGGTATTACCGCGCATCTGCGCGAGGACCGGCGGCATATCACCGATTCGGACATCGAGCGGCTGATGGCGGGGATTGCTCTGCCATTGAATCTGGAGATGGCGGCAACCGCTGAGATGGTCGCGATCGCCCTTCGCCATCGGCCGCACGCCGCCTGCATCGTGCCCGAGCGGCGGCAGGAGCGCACCACCGAGGGTGGGCTCGATGCCGACGGACATCGCGAGGCGCTTGGGCCGATCGTCAGCCAGTTGGGCGCGGCGGGTATTCGCGTCAGCCTGTTTATCGAGCCGACCCCGAGCCAGGTTGAGGCGGCGATCGCGCTCGGCGTTCCCGTGGTCGAATTTCATACCGGTCGCTACGCGCACCGTACCGGCACCGCGCGCGCCGACGAATTGAAGCGCATCGCCGACATGGCCGCGCTCGCTGCCAAGAACGGGATCGAGCCGCATGCCGGCCATGGCCTGACCTACGAAAATGTCGCGCCGATCGCGGCTATTCCCCAGATTGCCGAGCTGAACATCGGTCATTTCCTGATCGGCGAGGCGATTTTTGTCGGCCTGGACGTGGCGGTGAAGCGGATGCGCGCTGCCATGGATGCGGCGCGGTGAATCCCGGCCAAGATCGTCATCCCAGCGAAAGCTGGGATCTCAGGAGGTATGAGGGCGCCCTTGCCTCACGAGACCCCAGCCTGCGCTGGGGTGACGCGCTGGGAGGCGCGTCATGATCATCGGGCTGGGCTCCGACCTCTGCAATATCGAGCGTATCCAGGGATCGCTCGATCGGTTCGGCGAGCGATTCGTCGAGCGCGTCTTCACCGAAATCGAGCGCGCCAAAGCGGAAAAGCGCGTGATGACGCGGGCCGGCACCTATGCCAAGCGCTTCGCCGCCAAGGAAGCATTCTCGAAGGCGATCGGGACCGGCTTCAACCAGGGCGTCTTCATGAAGGATATCGGTGTGGTCAACCTGCCGTCGGGCGCCCCGACACTGGCATTGAGCGGAGGAGCGAAGGCCAAGCTTGACGCGTTGACGCCCGCGGGCCACGCGGTGGATATTCATGTGACGCTCACCGACGACCATCCATGGGCGCAGGCGTTCGTCATCCTCTATGCGCGCAAGATCTGAACAGGAATTTCGACTTGACCGAGCCTGAAGCGACCGTCCCCGTCACCAAGCGCGCGGGCGAGAAGCCGGCGACCGACTGGTGGGCTGAAATCAAGAGCTTCGCCTGGCTGATCCTGGCGGTGCTGGCGGTATGGAGCTTCGTCGCCAAGCCTTTCTATATTCCGTCCGAGTCGATGCTGCCGGGCCTGCGCATCGGCGACCGGCTGATCGTCACCAAATATCCGTACGGCTGGTCGTGGGTGTCACCGTCCTTCCACATTCTTCCGCCGCTGAAGGGACGGCTGCTGGGCCGCATGCCGGAACGCGGCGACATCGTCATCGTCACTCCGCCGGGTCAGAGCGATGATTACATCAAGCGCGTGATCGGCCTTCCCGGCGACCGGCTCGAAATGATCGAAGGCCAGCTCTACATCAACGGCAAGGCGGTGCGGCGCGAGCAAAGGCCGGCAGCGATGATCCCGGTCGACGACAATATCCCGTGCCTGGCCGACGAATTCGGGGATGCCCGCGTCGCCGGCCGCGACGGCCAG
>DATMIP010000049.1:0-2389 GCA_035554515.1 Sphingomonas sp.
CGGGGACGGCCACGGGCGACGATGTCGTCGAGTTGCACCTTCATGGGGGGCGGGCCGTCGTGGCGTCGGTACTGGCGGCGCTCGGGAAGATGGATGGCTTGCGTATCGCCGAAGCCGGCGAATTCACCCGTCGCGCATTTGCCAATGGCAGAATCGATCTCACCCAGGCGGAGGGGTTGGCCGATCTGCTTGCGGCCGAAACCGAAGCGCAACGCCGTCAGGCGATACGATTGGCCGAAGGCGGACTGGGCCGGATAATTGCGGAATGGCGCGAACGGCTGCTCGGCCTGGCCGCGCGGATAGAGGCCGCGATCGAGTTTGGCGACGAAGGGGACGATGTTCCGCTTTTTGCGGCCGCCGAGCTGGCGCCTATCGGCGATCTGGCCGGCGCCATGACCGCCGCGCTGGAGGGCCCGCCCACGGAGCGACTGCGCGATGGCGTCCGGATCGTCGTAGCCGGGCCGGTCAATGCAGGTAAATCTAGCCTTATCAATTACTTGTGCGAACGTGATGTGGCGATTACGTCGTCGATTCCGGGAACGACACGCGATTTGATCGAGGCACCTTTGGCTATCGCCGGCATGCCTTGCCTTTTGATCGATAGTGCGGGTCTGCGGGCTTCGGCGGACCAGATCGAACAGATTGGTGTGGCGCGAGCGAAGGGGGCAATCGAAGCGGCGGATCTGCTCCTTTGGTTAGGCCCTCCTGACCAATGTCCCGACCCTACAAGGGCCATTGTCGTGGCGGCCAAGTGCGACATTGAAAAGCCACCTGTGGGCGTGGACGTTGCAACATCCACCGTCACTGGGGAGGGTGTGGAGATATTGCGGGAATGGCTGAAAAATCGCGTTGCCGCCCTCCTGCCGCTAGCGGATTCGGTCGCGCTCAACGCCCGCCAGCGCGAGCATATTCGTCACGCGGCGCGCGAATTGGGGGAGGCTGCGGCGCTAGTAGATCCGTTACTCGTCGCGGAGCATCTCCGCCTGGCCCGTCTCTCGCTGGACCGTGTCACGGGACACGCGAATGTCGAGGATATGCTTGATTCATTATTTGGGCGTTTTTGCATCGGCAAATAATGTTCCACGTGGAACAATTGACTTCGCCGCCTGCCTGTTCTTAGCAGGGGCATGCTCGAATTTGATGTGATCGTGGTGGGCGGGGGCCATGCCGGCTGTGAAGCCGCGGGGGCGGCCGCGCGGCGCGGTGCCAAGGTTGTCCTCGTGACAATGAATATGGCTCAGATAGGAGCGATGTCGTGCAACCCCGCGATCGGCGGCGTCGGAAAAGGGCATCTCGTTCGTGAACTGGATGTGTTCGACGGGCTGATGGGCAGAGCGGCGGACGCCGCCGCTATCCATCGGCGCATGCTCAATCGCAGCAAGGGATCGGCGGTCCATGGGCCGCGGATACAGGCGGACCGCAAGCGATTCCGAAACGCGATGCAGCGATTGATCGCGGGGCAGGCCGGGTTGCGGGTGCTTTCGGCCAAGGTCGAGGCGCTGATGATCCGGAATGGTGCTGTGGCTGGCATAACATTGGCCGATGGCTCTTCGGTCCGCGCGCCGGCGATCATCCTCGCGACAGGTACCTTCCTCGGGGCCAGGCTTTATTGCGGCTCTACACAGAATGCGGGCGGGCGTATGGGCGAGCCTGCTGCTATTTCGCTCGCGGCCCAATTACGCGAACTTTCCTTGCCGATGGGACGGCTGAAGACGGGAACCCCACCGCGCCTGGACGGACGGACCATCAACTGGGCGGTGCTGGAACGTCAGCCTTCCGACACTGATCCCTGGACGATGTCTCCTCTAACAAAAGCCTTGCCGCTCCCGCAGCTGGAGTGCGCGCTGACACGGACCAACTCTCGAACCCACGACCTGATCCGTGCCGGCCTCGATCGTTCGCCGCTTTATAGCGGTGCAATCGAGGGGTCGGGACCGCGCTATTGTCCTTCCGTAGAGGATAAGGTGGTTCGGTTCGGCGATCGCGACGGTCACCAGATATTTCTCGAACCGGAGGGGTTGGACGATCCACTCATCTATCCCAACGGAATTTCGACGTCGCTGCCGGCCGATGTTCAGGAACAGATGGTTCATTCGATCGAGGGGCTTGAACGGGCTGCGATCGTTCAGCCCGGCTATGCGGTCGAATATGACCATCTCGATCCACGCAGCTTGAATGCAGCACTGGCGCTCCCCGCTTTGCCCGGCCTCTTTTGCGCTGGGCAGATAAATGGCACGACCGGCTATGAAGAAGCCGGCGCCCAAGGCCTTGTCGCAGGACTGAATGCCGCCGCCTTTGCGCTCGATATCGATCCGGTGCTCTTTGATCGGGTCGATTCCTACATCGGCGTGATGGTGGACGATCTTACGCTTCAGGGCGTTACCGAACC
>DATMIP010000050.1:0-5055 GCA_035554515.1 Sphingomonas sp.
CTATCATGGCGATCATCGCGACGGCGACTTCATTGAGCGCGCGATTACGATTGTTATCCGTCGTTTCCCGATGATGCGATAGTCGGAACAGCACGGTTCGCTGCCCCGGCGAACTTATCCACCGGGAAATGAGGTCGCTCGCTCGACTCCGGCGCCCGCCCGGCTAGTCTTTGCCGATGGACGAGGAATTCGATCTCAAGCCCGCCGCGCCAGAGCTGCTCACGATAGCGATCGATGGATGGGAAGGGCCGCTCGATCTGCTGCTGACGCTGGCGCGCACCCAGAAGGTCGATCTCAAACAGATTTCGATTCTCGCGCTGGTTGATCAATATATCGGATTCGTCAACGAGGCGCGCGCGCTGAAGCTCGAACTTGCGGCCGATTATCTCGTGATGGCGGCCTGGCTTGCCTACCTCAAGTCGGCGCTGCTGCTGCCGCGCGATCCCGACGTCGAGCCCAGCGCCGAAGAATTGGCGCTGCGCCTGCAACTGCGCCTGCAGCGGCTCGATGCCATGCGTGAGGCGGGCGCCCGGCTGATGGCGCGCGACCGGATCGGCCGCGATGTCTTCCTGCGCGGTGCACCCGAAGGGCTGCGGGTGGTGCGCAGGCCAAAATGGGAGGCTTCGCTTTACGAACTGATCGCGGCCTATGGCGTGGTCAAGGCGCGAACCCAGCCCGCCTTCCACGTTGTCGCAAGGCGAATGGTGATGACGCTCGAGGAGGCGATTGAGCTGGTGGCGCGCATGGTTGGTCAGAAGCTTGACTGGGCGAGTCTTGAAAGCTTCCTGCCGACCGGCCTCACACCGGGACATCATCGCTCGGTGATTGCATCGAGCTTCGTGGCCGCGCTGGAACTGGCACGCCAGGGTCGGCTGCAGCTCGCGCAGGACAGCGCATTCACACCGCTGATGGTGAAGGCGGCATGATCGCCGACCATCTTCGCGCGCTCGAAGCCACTTTGTTCGCCGCCGAGGCGCCCATGACGCCCGCCGAGATTGCGGCGGCGACAGGGCTGGAAGATGCCAGAGCGGCGCTGACCGAACTTGCGTCATTCTATCAAGGCCGGGGGATCGAACTGGTCGAGCGCGGCGGACGCTGGTTGCTGCAGACCGCGCCCGATTTGGCCCACATCCTGCGGCGCGAGCGTGAGCAGCCGCGCAAGCTTACACGCGCGGGTATCGAGACGCTGGCGATTATCGCTTATCACGAGCCGGTCAGCCGCGCCGAGATCGAGGCGATTCGTGGTGTCCAGATTTCGAAGGGCACGCTGGACGCGCTGATCGAGGCCGGATGGGTCAGGCCCGCCGGGCGGCGCGAGGTGCCGGGCCGCCCGCTCACCTATGCGACGACACCGGTGTTTCTCGACCATTTCGGCCTTGGATCGCGCAAGGATCTTCCCGGAATCGACGATCTGCGCGCCGCGGGCCTGCTCGATCCGCTCGATTTGACGCTCGAACAGCAGCTATCGGTGGAAAAGGCCGAGGTTGAAGACTAGATAGCCCGCAAGAAGTTTTCGGAGACGTTGCGATGGGCGGGCTTTCCTTTGTTCACATCCTCATTTTCGCGGTGATCGCGGTGCTGCTGCTTGGCGGCGGCCGGTTCTCCAGCATGATGGGGGACGTCGCCAAGGGCGTGAAGCAATTCAAGAAGGGCATGGCCGAGGATGACGATGCCGCCAAGCCTGCGCCACCTGCGCCGCGCCTTCATGCCCAGCCGCCGGTCGATCCCAATCCCGATCAGCAGCTGCAGCCGATGAAGGACGACCGTCCGGCGCAATAAGCCTGGCTCAGGATTGCATGTTCGACGTTAACTCAACTGAATTGCTGCTGCTCGGCGCGGTCGCCATTGCGGTGATTCCGCCAAAGGATTTGCCGCGTGCGATGCGCTTTGCCGGACAGTGGATTGGCAAGGCGCGCGGCATGGCGCGCCATTTCCGCTCCGGCATCGACGAGATAATCCGCCAGGCAGAGCTCGACGAGATCGAAAAGAAATGGCGCGAGGAAAATGAACGGATCATGCGCGAGCATCCGCTGCACGACGCGATCGAACATCCCGGTGAAGTGGTGATGGCGGCGCTTCCGGCGCCGGGTGACGCCGCCGGGTCCACGCCGTCGCAGGTCGAGCCTGATCTGATCGTGGCCGAGAACGGGACCGAACTCCCGCCGCCGCTCCCCGCCGGCAACCCGGCCGCGCCAGACGAGGCTGGTCCCGAACTGCCGCTCGGCCTGCCGCCCAAGCCATGATCGACGAACCGGACGAAATCGACGAAATCGACGACAGCCGCGCGCCGCTGATGGATCATCTGATCGAGCTGCGGAAGCGCCTGATCTGGTCGTTCGCGGCGCTCGGCCTGTGTTTCGCAGTCTGCCTATATTTTTCGCACGAGATACTGGCCTTTCTGGTCCATCCGTTGAAAGCGGCAGGGCAGGTGCGGGTCGTCTATACTGCGGTAACCGGCGGCTTTCTCACCCAGATGAAGGTCGCTTTCTTCGCCGGATTGATGCTGGCTTTCCCGGTCATCGCCAACCAGCTCTGGCAGTTCATCGCGCCCGGCCTCTATCGCAAGGAGAAGAAGGCGCTCCTGCCCTTCCTGATCGCAACGCCGATCCTGTTCCTGCTGGGGGCGAGCTTGGCTTATTTCATAGCGATCCCGCTCGCGCTCAAATATCTGTACAGCTACTCTGGCGATCTGGGCGGTGTCGAGCAGCAGGCGCTGCCGGAGTTGGGCGCCTATCTCAACTTCATAATGCAGTTTTTGTTCGGCTTCGGCGCGGCGTTCCTGCTGCCGGTGCTGCTGATGCTGCTCGAACGCGCGGGGATCGTCACGCGCGCCCAGCTCATCAAGTTCCGGCGTTACGCGATCGTCGTCAATTTCGCGATCGCGATGGTGCTGAGCCCGCCCGATGCCGGATCGATGATGCTGATGGCGATCCCGCTGGTGCTCCTTTACGAACTCGCGATCGTCGGCATCTGGTTTACCGAGCGCAAGCGCAAGCGCGAGGCGGTGATCGCCTCCGACATATAAGAAAGGGCGCCGCCACTAACTGTGGCAGCGCCCTGTTCTTTTCGTAAACCGACGCGCCTATTTCGCGTCTTCGGCGGCATTGCTGACCGCCTTGCCGGCAGACGAGACGTCCTTGCCGGCACCCGAAACGGTGTTGCATGCCGCGAGCAGCAGCGTGCCGGCGATGAGCGTGATTTCCAGGGCCTTGCGAATCATCGGAATTCTCCATTCAAGTCGCGCGCCGCGGCGCGGTTGCGCTGTGGATGAATGCGATGCAGAGGGAATGGTTCCGCTTGCGATCCGAACGGATCAGACACAATTTGGGCCCGAAGGCGCCACCGGGGGGGAGGATCGGCGCGTTCGGGCCCATGTGTACGGACAGCGAGAGCGGGGGGGCAAAAGGTCGCTATCCAGCGGGAAGAACCAACTTGGGTAAGATCGGTTCCAGCCACCTCAAAAAAATTTCAGGCTGTTTTGCTATTTTCACCGGCGGGTTCAGGCATGACGGCGATCGCGATTTGATAGCGCCCTATCTTGCCATCATAGTCCAGATGGGACCGCAGTTGACGCGCAAGGCCGGTGATGATCCGCTCGAAGCGCGCACGTCCCTGATGATGCTCGCAGGCATGGTCTGCGAGCCCGATCGCTTCGATCGCCAACACCGCCCGATCGGGAGCAACATCGGGCGACAGCGTCAGCGCGATCCGGCCCGCCGGGTCGCACGACATCACGAGTTCCACAATCTCGGTCACCAGGAATGCGACGGGAACCGCCACGTCCTGCGTGATGAACGCCGGCAGCATATCGAGCGTTATGGTAAGGTTCGCAGCACTTGGCGGGGCGGTCGCCCGCAAATTGGAGGTCAGCTCCGCGAGGATCGATCGCAGCGCCACACCGCGATTTTCCTCAAGTTCGGCATAATGGTTGCGATGGACCACCGCGAGTGCATCGACCCGGCGCTGGATTGAAGCATAGGCTGCCGCGACTTCGCCTTCCGTGCCCCGCGCATGGAGATTGATCAGGCTTGCGACCACCTGGAGATTATTCTTGACGCGATGGTGCACCTCGCGCGTCAGCCGGACCTGGTGGTTCAAGCCCTTTTCCAGTTCGATCTCACGCGCCACGAGTTGAGCGGCGGTCGATTCCAGCGCCTCGCCCAGCGATCGTATCTCCTCGGCGGGTGTGGTGATCCGCGGCAGGATGAGCGGCCCGTCGCCCGGCTGATACACGGCGATCGCGCTTTGCATGTGACGCAGCGGCCGGACCAGCAACTGATCGAGCACGACCCAGGAGATCGCGGCCGCTGCCGCCCACATCAGCAGCGGAAGCAGCACCAGCCACACTTCAACCGCGCTGATCGGATTGGCGACGACGGTCAGATGAAGCCGGATTTGTCCTCCCGCCGCAGGAGCGACTACGCGGACCCGTCGCACCAGCGGCGAAGCGCGCGCGACAGCGGAAATGGAGACGGTTAACGCACCCTGGCTCAGCGCAATGCCCTGGCTGGCGTCGGCCGCGAGCGCCCCGCGCAAGGCGGCCGTCGGAATTTGCCCGATCGCATAGGCTCCGCCGGCCACCGGAACCATGAAACGCAGCCCCTCTTCTCCGGGCAACAGGGTGATCGAGAGACCCTGCGTCTGCGGACGAGGCAGCTGGCTCGTCGCGAAGCCAGGGGTCGCGCAGGCGAGCGACCCGTCAGGATTGTACAATGCAAGACTGAGGTCCGGCGTGAGCGCGGCACGGTCCCGATCGAGCAGAGCGCGGCAGCGCCGGAAATTGAGGGGACCGGCCAGGTTCGCGCGGACCATCGCCGTGGCGCGCAGCAGAAGGATATCGATCTGCCGTGCCTCAGCGGTCGCTACGACCCGCGCATCGGCTTCGCGTTGCCGTTGCTTGGCCTGCGCCGACTGAACCGAAGCGAACAAAGCGATCAACCCCAATGGCAGCAACGCCGCCGTCAGGATGAGCAACATCTTCGTTCCCGTTGAAAAACGGCCGAAGGCAAGACGCGAGAAAAAGTAGGGCTTGCCGGTGGTCGGTGCCATCGGGCT
>DATMIP010000051.1:0-11546 GCA_035554515.1 Sphingomonas sp.
CGGCGCATCGAACCGCGATCGAGCCATAGGGTGCTTTTGGTCAGGCGCGTGAGGAAAGTGCGGTCGTGGCTGATAACGACGAACGCGCCCCTGAAGCGGCCGAGCCATTCCTCCAACCAGTCGATTGCTGCAAGATCGAGATGATTGGTCGGCTCGTCCAGAAACAGCACGTCGGGATCCTGGCCCAAGGCGCGCGCAATCGCCGCCCGGCGGCGCTCGCCGCCCGATGCGGTCGCGGCCTCTCGCGACAGGTCGATGCCGAGTTGGTCGGCGATGGCCTCGACTTGGTGCAGGGTGGGGGCGTCGTCTCCGTGGAGTGCCCAATCGCGCAATGTCGGGAAGCCGGTAACTTGGGGATCCTGTTCGAGCAGGACGACGCGCGTGCCGGGCACGATCGTACGGCGGCCCTGGTCGGCGTCGATCGCGCCCGCGAGAAGCCGCAACAACGTGGTCTTGCCCGCGCCATTACGGCCGATCAGGGCCAGCCGGTCGCGCGGCTGCAGGTGCAGATCGATATGGCGGAAGAGCCAGCCCGAGCCCTGAACAAGGCCGAGATCTTCGTAGGCAAGGATGGGTGCAGCCATGGACCGATGGATCGTGGAAAGGGAGCGGCGGTGGAGCGAGTTTGCCAGCGCCGCATTCACTGCCTATTCAAGCGCACCGGCGCATGCAACACTCTATGCTGATGAGGATTTTTGCTGCGGCGTCTATCGCCGCCGTCGCTTTGGCGTCTGCCGCCGATGGGCGACGCCTGCGCGATCAGGATCAGGCATTTGCGGCACGCCAGGCCGGGCAGATCCTGCCGCTTCACGAAATTGAGGCGAGAATCATCCCGCGGATGCGCGGTTGTGACTATCTGGGCCCCGAATTCGATTCCGGTTCGGGAGTATATAGGCTCAAGTTCATGCGCGGCGGATCTGTGATCTATATCGACGTCGACGGACGGAGCGGACAGATCGTGGGCCGATCGGGCAATTGATCGGGGCCAATCGGCAACTTATTCGTTACGGCAGCGATTAAGTCACCTCTAGTGACATTATGGAGATTCGGATGCGCGTGTTGATCGTTGAGGACGAGCCCAACCTTGGGCGCCAGCTGCGGGCAACGCTGGAAGGCGCGGGCTATGCAATCGATCTCGCGACTGATGGGGAGGATGGCCATTATCTCGGCCAGACCGAGAATTACGATGCGGTCGTGCTCGATCTGGGCCTGCCGGAAGTCGATGGCCTGACGGTTCTCGATCGCTGGCGCAAGGAGGGCAAGGACATGCCCGTATTGGTGTTGACCGCCCGCGACAGCTGGTCGGACAAGGTTGCAGGGCTTGACGCCGGCGCCGACGACTATCTTGCCAAACCCTTTCAGACCGAGGAATTGATCGCACGACTGCGCGCGCTCATTCGCCGTGCTTCGGGCAACAGTTCGTCTGAATTGCTTGCCGGGGATATCCGGCTCGATACGCGATCGGGCAAGGTCACCAAGGATGGCGAGCCGGTCAAGCTGACCGCGCAGGAATATAAATTGTTGAGTTACCTGATGCACCACAAAGGCAAGGTGGTGAGCCGCACGGAATTGATCGAACATATTTACGATCAGGATTTCGATCGGGATTCTAATACCATAGAAGTGTTCGTCACACGTATTCGCAAGAAGCTTGGCGCGGACGTGATCACCACCATCCGGGGACTAGGTTACAGCCTCGAGGAGCCGGCCTGAGATGCGCCGCGCCGGCATCAGGCCGGCCCTGGCGCGCTGGACGCGCATTCCCACGAGGTGGCGCCGGCTGATCGTCGCCTGGTGGTTTCAGGAAAGTGGAACGGGCAGGCAGTCCGGCAAGATACGCGAAACGACGGGATCGCTTACCCGTCGCATGCTCGGGATCGCTGCACTGTGGATCGGGCTGTTGCTCCTGGGAGGCGGCGTCGCGCTCGATCGCGTGCTCGACAATGCGGTAACCCGCAATTTCGATACGCAGCTGAAATATGTCCTATCGGCAATGATCGCCTCGGCCGAGCTCGATCAGGATGGGGAGATCCGCTTCAACCGCCCGCTCGGCGACCAGCGTTTCCTCGAGCCCAATTCGGGCCTTTACTGGCAGGTTTCGGCGCAGGGTCATGAACCTTTCCGGTCGCGGTCATTGTGGGACCGGCGCCTGCGGCTCCAGGGTAAGCACCACGACGAAGGCGTCCATATCTATGATACGAGCGAATTTGGCGCTGACGAGGAGTTGCGGGTGATGGAGCGGGACGTCCGCCTGCCTGGCTCGCCGGTCAACTGGCGGTTCCAGGTCGCGCAGGATCGCGGCGGGCTCGATGCGCAAATCGCGGTTCTGCGCAGGACCCTGGTTCGCTCCTTCGCGATCCTCGCCTGCGGGCTGATCGCCATGTCGGCGCTGCAGGCGACCTTCGGGCTATGGCCGCTGCGCAAGGTACGCCGCCAGATCGCCGCGGTGCGAGCTGGGCGCGCGGCGCGCGTGGATACGCGTCTGCCCACCGAAATTGCGCCGATGGTCGAGGAGTTGAACGATCTGCTCGCGCATAATGAGCGCCAGGCGGAGGAGGCACGCACGCATGCCGGCAATCTCGCCCATGCACTCAAGACACCGCTTACGGTGATCATGAACGAGGCGAGCGCGAACAGTCCCGAATTGTGCAAGACCGTCATTCGCGAAGCGACGACGATGCGGCGTCAGGTCGATCATCACCTGGCGCGGGCGCGCGCTGTCGGCCGACGTGCGTCGGGGCAAAGCGTTGCGCCAGTATGGGCAAGCCTGGATTCGGTCGAACGCGCGGTCAGCCGGCTTTACCCGAACGTCACGATCGACCTGGCGGGCGACCGCAATGCGCGCGTTCATGTCGAGCGGCAGGATCTGGACGAGTTGCTTGGCAATTTGATCGAGAATGCCGCGAAATATGGCGGCGGGCGGGTGTTCGTGACAGTCGAGAGCCGGCCCGATTTCGTCGATCTGTTGATCGAGGATGATGGCCGCGGCATCCCCGCCGCCCAGCGCGGCGCGATCTTTGAACGCGGTGCGCGGCTGGATACGGAGAAACCCGGTACGGGGCTTGGCCTCGCGATCGTACGCGACGTGGCGCAGATTTATGGTGGCGCGGTTCTGCTGGAGGAGAGCGAGGATCTGGGCGGCCTGCTCGTGCGCCTGCAGCTTCCCGCTGCGACCTAGATGGTTCGTCCCGGCAGGGTCGCTTCCTCGTTTTTCTGTTGTGCTGACGGCTCGTCCATATCAGCCTGCGGTGGCAAGGAACGGGCTATCCGTTCGGAGGGGCCATGCATTACGCGATATTCGGCAGGAGCATGGTCGCGTCCGGCGGGGTGCTCGACGGCATGTTGACCGGCACGTGACGCTTGCGACGCGGTTTATTGTCGGCACATTCGTGGTCGATCGCGGCCGTAACGTCGTCGTCGGGCCGGAAGGCGAGGCAGCGCTCGAGCCGAAGATCATGGACGTGCTCTGCCTGCTCGCCACGCATCAGGGTGAGGTGCTGTCGCGCGAAACGATCATCGACGCCGTCTGGGGACGCTCCTTCGGGGCGGATGAAAGCCTGACGCGGGCAATATCGCAATTGCGCAAAGTGTTCGGTGACGCGCGTTCGCCGGCCCGCGTGATCGAGACGATTTCGAAGCGTGGCTATCGGCTGATAGCCCCGGTTTCGCTGGACGGTGAAGCGCAAACGACCGTTTTCGCGGGCAAGAAACGCCAACTTTTGTTTTGGGGGCTTGCCACGTTGATCCTGCTGGCGCTTCTTGCCGGCGGCGCGGCCTTTCTGCGTCGGCCCACCGCCGTGGCGTCGGGGGCGGGGGACGGCGTCAACATATTGCTTCGCCCATTCGAGGTGCTGGGGACCGACAAGCGCGTCACAGCGCGCGCATTGTCCGATCAGGTCGCGGTCGCTTTGTCGCGCGCCAGTTTGCTTCACGTGCGCAAGAGCGGGCGGCAGGTGGATGGCGGGCGCGGGTCCTATGTCGTGCATGGAAGTGTGCAGCCGCTCAGTGCCGGCATCCGCGTTACGATTGAGATCGCCGATCCGCGCACTGGCGAGAGCTTGTGGGCCGGGAATTTCGACCGCCCCCAGCCGCTGGATGCAACCGCGCTGGACGAGCTGGTCGGCGCGATCGCGGGCGAGCTGGAAAACCGCCTGCTGGGACTGGCCAAAACCGCAATCCGGCGCAAACCCTTCGATGCGATGCGTCCATGGGAACTGACTTTGCTCGCTACCCCGGTGCCGGGAAGCGACGAGGTATTCCTGCGCCCGCATACAGCCGACGCGACACTGCCACAGCGGCGCGCGATTGCGCTCGATCCGAACTATGCCCCCGCCCACGCCTCGCTCGCGCAGGCGCTTGCTTATTATGCCTTGTTTACGCGCGACGCGCCGGTGGCGAATATGCGTCGAGAGGCCGCGCTCCACGCGCGCCTGGCGAGGGGGCTCGCACCGTATGACGCTGGCGTATTGTATCAGCTATCGGGTTATTACCGCATCGCTGGCGACCGCGATGCCGCAGCCGCCGCGCTGCGGCGCGTGCTTGTCCTGCAGCCGGATCACCCCCTGGCCCAACTCGATCTTGCCTTCGTCGATGGCCTCTGCGCGCCGCGGGGTCACGCAGCTGCGGCAGCGCTGACCAGGGCGATCGCGCAACTTTCACCCGACAATCCGGTCAGATCGGTCGCGCTTTCGCATCTTGCCGATGTCGAGCTGGGACTTGGCGATTATGCTGCGGCGGCCGATGCGGCGGCCCGTGCGCACGATATCGTACATCAGACCTGGTCGGGCATGACCCTCGCTGCCGCGCTCGCCGCCAACGGCAGCGATGCCAGCGCGATCCGGATATCGCGCCAGACCAAGCTGGAATGGCCGGGCCTCGATTGGACCCGCTTCGCGGCGACGATGGTGCCGGGCTGGTGCATGGGCGGATCGCAGCAAGCCATGGCGACGGCCGCGTTTCGTGAGCTCGGTAAGCTCGAAGTGGCTCGTCCGCACTAGCCTCCACAAACACATCAGGAAAACATCACCTCGGCCTCGGGACCTGCGCGCCTCGGTGACATAACTGAATAGCCTCGTTCCACGGATCAGAGGCAGATCATGCAATACCGAAACTGGGCCACCGCGCTTACATTGGCATTCCTGGCGGCGCCGGCCACCGCGGCTGGTGAAGCGGCCACGCTGCCATTCCCGGCAAGCTTCTTCGCGGCCTTTCACCCCAATAGCGCGCTCGACATGGTGAAGCGTATACCGGGATTCACCTTCCAGCCCGGTGACGCCACGTTGCGCGGCATGGCCGAGGCGGCCGGCAACGTCGTGGTGGATGGAAAAAGGGTCGCCGACAAGAATTTCACCCTGGATCAGGTGCTGGATCGCATTCCGGCGGCGCAGGTCGACCGGATCGAGCTGATCCGCGGTGACGCGCCCGGGATCGACATGCTGGGGCAACCCATGGTCGCCAACATCATTCGCCGTGCCGGCGCGGGCACGACCGCCGCGATCACCGTCTCGAACGCGATCTACGCCGATGGCCGAATCGCGCCGGGTGTCACCGTCGAGCGCTCGAGCAACCTGGGGGAGGGGCGCAGCCTGTCGGTGAGCGGGTCGCTCTCGCGCTATGTCGAGGTCAACAAGGGAGACGGGAGCCGTGTCCGCACCGATAATGCGGGCCGCACGATCGCGCATGCCGCGGTCGATGCGGCCGCTGGCGGGACGACGGGCTATGCAACGGCCGCGCTCGAGCTTCCCGCCTGGAACGGACAATTGCGCCTGAACGGCACCGCGACCTGGACCGACTATCGCGATCACCAGCGCGATCATGCCTTCACGCCAGCCCCGGTCCTGACCAGTCTCGACGAGAATCTGGGCGGGCTCGGGGGCGGGCAGGCCGGAGCGGAGCTCGGCGTGCATTTCAGTCGAAGCTTCGGCGCGCAGTTCGAAAGCGAGAATACTCTTTCGGTGCGGCTCGGGCGCAAGAGCTATTCGTCGCTATTGGCCTCGCCGGGGGTCGCGATCGCATTCGACGAGCGCGACCGCACCGCCGAAATATTGGGACGCACCCACCTGCGCTATAAGGCGAACGGCCGGCTTTCGGCCGCATTCAGCCTGGAGGGCGCGTATAACAAGCTCAACACGCAAAGCGGGCTGGCCTTCAACGATTTTGCCGTTTCTCTGCCCGACGCGCATGCCCGTGTGAGCGAGTTGCGCGGCGATATCGGCGCGGAGATCACGTGGACCGCGAGCAAGGCGCTGGAGATCCAGGCCGGCAGCCATTTCGAAGTGTCGCAAATTCGGTCGGTCGCCGATAGCCGCCAGCAGCGGACCTATCGCTACATCAAGCCGCGCCTTCGGCTGACATTTTCGCCGACGCCACGCCAGCAGGTGCGGCTGCGCTTCGAACGCGAAGTCGGTCAGCTGGATTTCACCAATTTCGTTGCCGCCGCCACGCTGGACAAGGGCCTGGTCTCCTCGGGCAATGCGACCATCCGGCCGAACAATGCGTGGGTTGCCGAAGCCGCATATGAATGGCGCAGCGGATCCGCGGCGGCGGTGCTGACCTATCGCCATAGCTGGCTGCGCGATGCGATCGACCGGGTGCCGGTTCGGGCGGCCGACGGTGGCGCGACATTCGATGCGCCCGGCAATATCGGCAGCGGCAGCGAGGATGACCTGATCGGAAATATCACCATGCCGCTTGGCGCGATCGGATTGCATCATGCCGAACTCAAGCTGGATGCGACGTGGCGCCACGCACGCGTGACCGATCCGACGACGGGTGCGCGGCGCGCGATCTCGAACCAGAAGCCGTTCGAATTCACCGCCGATTTCCGCCAGGATCTGCCGCGCTGGAAGGCAGCCTGGGGCGCGACATTGGACCTTGGCTGGTCCAAGCGGACCTTCCAGTTCAACGAAGTGGACGTCAATCGCGCCGACGCGCTGCTGACGCTCTTCGGCGATTATAACCCGCGTGCGAATCTGTCATTTCGACTGGAGCTGAGCGATGCGCTTGGGCGACGATATCGACGCCTGATCTATTATTATGGCGGGCTGCGTGGCGTGAGCGGCCTCACCTATCGCGACGACCGCCGGCTCAGCCTCGGCCCGGCAATATCGCTCCGCGTCAGGCGGGCTTTCTGACGAGCCTATTTACGCTTGTATCGAAAGTACCATACCTCATGCCCCAGCCGGCGCGCCTTGGCTTCGTAGCGGGTCTCGGGCCAGTCATCGGGGCGAACGAGAAAGTCGCGCGGCTGTTTGGCCAGCCAGTCGAGATCGCGGCTCTGACCCATCACCATCATCGCCCAGCGGCAATAGACCGGATGATCGGTGCCGAAGCGGAATTCGGCGCCGGGCTTGAGCTTGGCCGCGAGCAGATCGATCGGGCCCCGGTTCATGAAGCGGCGTTTGGCGTGGCGGGCCTTGGGCCAGGGATCGGGGTGGAGCAGATAGGCGCGCGACAGGCTGGCATCCGGCAGCCGCTCGATCACCTCAAGCGCATCGTTCATGTGAATGCGGATGTTGGTCAGGCGCTGTTCGTCAATGTGCATCAACAGGCCAACCACGCCGTCGAGAAAGGGCTCGCAGCCGATGAAGCCATGATCGGGCCGCATCTGCGCCCGGCGCGCGAGATGCTCGCCGCGGCCAAAGCCAATTTCCAGTTCAAGCGGGCGATCGTCGCCGAACAGGGCAGGGGCGTCGAGCCGGCCCCCGGCGGGCACCGAGATGTCCGGCAACAGCCGGTCGACGAGGGCCGCCTGCCCGGCGCGCAGCTTGTGGCCGGTGCGACGCCCATAAAGGCGGCGGATGGTCGTGGGGTCGGACATGATACCCGATACGTTCGTGCCGAGCTCGTCGATCGGGCTCGGCATGAACGGAGCTTCCGGTCGGGACTCAGTTCTTCTTGGCGTCGGACGTGCCCGAAACGGCAGGCGCGCCGTCGCCTGCAATATTGCCCTTGGGCTGCTTCGCTGCGCCGGCTTCTGTCTGCACGGGCACGTTCTTTGCCTTGGCAGCGTCATCGCCGGTGGCTTCCGCGCCGGCCTTGGCCGGGCTGTCCGCGCCTGCGGGGGGTGCGGCAGGCAGGGGCTGCGCGTGTTCGCTCTGCTGGTTGAGATAGGCGATTACGTTCGCACGGTCCTGCGGATTGGAAAGGCCCGCAAACGTCATCTTGGTGCCCGGCGCGTAAGCCTTCGGGCTGAGCAGCCACTTGTTCAGCTCGTCGAACGTCCAGGTGCCGCCATGCGCCTTGAGCGCATCGGAGAAAGGAAAGCCGCCACGGCCGGCAGCCTCGGGCTCGCCCACGACGGCATAGAGGTTGGGGCCGAGCGCGTTCGGGCCGCCCTTGTCGGCATTGTGGCACGCCGCGCATTTCTTGAAGACGTCACCGCCCTTCGCCGCATCGGCCTGGCTCATATAGAAAGCGAAGGGCTTTTCAGCGGCCGCTGCCGCGCCGCCTTCGGCTTCGACGCCCTCGACCGCATAGCCCATCTTTTCCGGGCGTTCGGCGCGGAAATGTTCGCCGCTGACGATCGTCAGGCCCAGAGCGGCGATACCCGCAAATAGAACCCAGCCCGCAATCGTATTCCCGCGATCGTTCATGCCCTGCCTGACCTTTAGGTGTAAAAAGCCGCCCCACGTCCGGGGTTGCCGGTCCTTAGTGTCGGTTGGCGGGCGCCGCAAGCGGGCGGAGCATGGTTGCCGCGCGGGTTCAGGCGCACTATCCGCGCCGCCATCATGGAGAGCTATCCCGCACCAGCGCGCGCATTGGTCGCAGCGATGACCGAGGCTGCAGCCGCGGCACCCGAACGCGCAGTCGCAATTCAGGGCGCGCCCGGCTGCAATTCGCATATCGCCGCGCTCGAAGCCTTTCCCGACGCCTTGCCTTTACCTTGCTTCAGCTTCGAGGACGCGCTCGACGCGGTGAAGGATGGCAGGGCTGGACGCGCGCTGATCCCGATCGAAAACAGCCTTCATGGCCGCGTGGCCGATATCCATTTCCTGCTCCCCGAATCCGGTCTTTCGATCACTGCCGAGCATTTCATGCCGATTCGATACTGGTTGATGGGGTTGAAAGGGGGCACGGTCGGTGAGGCGATGAGCCATCCGCAGGCGCTCGGCCAATGCCGCAAATGGATACGCGCGCACGGGCTAAAGCCGGTCGCATATGCCGACACGGCGGGTGCTGCGGCCATGGTCGCCGAGATCGGCGATCCGTCCATCGGGGCGATCGCGCCTAAGCTGGCCGCCAAGCTCTATGGGCTCGAACTGCTCGCCGACCGCCTGGAAGACAGCGACGACAATACGACGCGCTTCGTGGCTTTGGCACACGAACCCGAAAGCGCACCGATCGGGGGTGCGCGCATGACTACGTTCGTGTTCGAGGTCAGGAATACCCCTGCGGCGCTCTACAAGGCGCTCGGCGGCTTTGCGACGAACGGGGTCAACATGACCAAGCTCGAAAGCTACCAGCGCGGGGCGAGCTTCGCCGCGACCCAATTTTATTGCGACGTTGAGGGCGGTCCGGAGGACGCCAATCTGGCGCGTGCGCTCGAGGAGCTCGCCTTCCACACCAAATGGCTGCGCGTGCTCGGCACCTATCCCCAGGCGCGACCGCGCGGATGATCCGCCGCCGGATTCGGATCGTCGCATAAGTGCACGGCCACCCTTGCCAAGGCCGCGCCCGGCATTATCCAAATCGCGTCGCATGAAATGGCTCTGTTTCCTTCTCGATCGCACCGCCGTCCTGTTCCTCGGCGTCGCAGCCGGAGTAGCGATCGGTTATGCGTTCGGCATCGGCAACCAGACGAGGCAGGCGGTCAGCCTTACGCCAGTCGTCACGCCCGTCGCCTCCCCACGCACAGCGTCGCGCCGCATTGAAGCGCCGGCGCCGGCCGCGGCCGCCGCGCCGATGGCGGCCAATCCTCCAGGAACGGTAGCGCCTCCGCCCGACGGGATGCTGCCCCCCGCTCAGCCTTCGGATCAGATGATTGAGACCGTGCGCGGCGGCGGGCGGATTCATGTCGGAGTGTTCGGCGACAGCTTCGGCGATGGCGTGTGGAGCGCGCTCTACCGGCTGCTGCCTGCCAAAGCGGGATATCAGGTGAACAAATATTCGCTGCCGTCGACGGGCTTCACCCGCTACCGCCGGCTCGACCTCGAGCGTCATGATGACGAACAGATTGACGGGAAGCCGCTGGACGTCGCGGTAATCTCATTTGGCGCCAACGACGCGCAGGGCGTGTGCGACGGCGGTCATTGCGGATCGTTGATGGGCGCCTTCTGGCAAAAGGTGATTTCGGCGCGCGTCGAATCCTATGTGAACATGCTGCGCAGGCATGGCGCGACGGTTTACTGGGTGGGCCTTCCCGCGATGCGCGATCCGGTATTTGATGCCGATGCGCGCGCGATGGACGAATTCTATCGCGGGCTGATGGAACGGCTGGACGTGCCCTATGTCGATATTCGTCCCCTCACGCTCGATGGCCAGGGGCGTTATCAGGCTTATTATGCCGATCAGGACGGCTCGCCGAAGCTGCTGCGCGCGGGCGACGGCATTCACATGTCGATGAATGGCTACCTCAGGGTTACGAGCCGGCTGGCGGCGCGGATTCGGGCAAGCGTCGCGGCGGCGCGTGGCAGCCAGGACGCGGCAGCACCATGATCGCGTTTGTGGCGGCGCTGGCGCTTTCCGGGAACTGCATCGGCGCATTGTGCAATGGCGATGCTCTGCGCCCTTTCTTCGCGAAGCTGCCCCATACCGCGTCACGGCCGATCCACATCCTCCAGATCGGTGACAGCCATACTGCCGGCGACACGATCACGGGTGCATGGCGGGACATATTGCAACAGAAATATGGGTCTGCGGGACGCGGCGTGCTGCCGCCGGGACGGCCATTCGATGGCTATATCACGCATGGAATAAGCGTCACGATGTCGCCGGGCTGGGCAATTGCGAGCGATTTCGGGTCGACCTGGTCGCAACCTTCGGTCCCGCTTGGTCTGAGCGCGTTCACGCTCACGAGCACGAGCGATGGCGCTTCGATGGCGCTCGTCACCGAGCCGGCCGAGGCGTTCGATCGCTTCACGATTTGCGCGATCGTCCGGCCGGGAGCGGGCAGCCTTGCCCTTCGTGCGGGCGAGACCAGCACGACATTCAATCTGAGTTCGGCGACCGAACGCCCCGAATGCCGGACGATGCATCTCCCCAGGCCAGCGAACAGGGCTGACCTGACGGTGAGCGGTGGCCCGGCAACGCTTACCTCCTGGGCAACCTTTCGTGACACGGGCGGGATCGCGCTGTCCAATCTGGGCGTCGTCGGTTCGCAATTACTCCACTGGGCGCGTACGGACGACACCGTGATTGCCGAGGAGATCGGCAATTATCGGCCCGACCTGATCGTGCTCGCCTTTGGCACGAACGAAGGTTTCTCACCGCGATACAATGCCTTCGAATATGAGGTGACCTTGCGGACGCAGATCGGGCGCATCCGCCGGCTGGCGGGCAATGTGCCGATCCTGTTGCTGGGCGCCCCCGACGCGCTCAGCCGACGC
>DATMIP010000052.1:0-3587 GCA_035554515.1 Sphingomonas sp.
GTCATTCCAGATGCCGGGCGCGTAGGGCCAGCCGAGGCCGATGCGCGAAATGCCGGTCGCTTCGGTAATGATCAGCCCGGCCGACGCACGCTGGCGGTAATAGTCCGCCATCACCGGAGTCGGCACGCCCTCGCGCGTCGCGCGGCCGCGCGTCAGCGGCGCCATCAGGATGCGGCTGACGGCGCGGATCGAGCCCAGATCGATCGGATCGGTAAGACGCGGCATTCGATTCTTCTCCCGGCTGACGGCGCGGCGATCCGGCGCATATGGCGTAGGGTAAGGTTGGCCGCAGCCGAGTGATGCTTGTCCCCCCGAAAGAGCAGCTTTCGCTCCGACGAAGCGATTGGCATGATGCGGCCATGCCCAAGCTCGACCTCGACCGGATTCCCGAAACCAATAGCACCGGCTATCCACCGCCGTTCGACCAGGCGGTGGCCGGGCGCTGGTACCGCCGGCTCGCACCGGCCGGGGGCCTGACCGAATTCGGGGTAAGCTTCGTCCGGCTCGAACCCGGCGCCTGGTCCTCGCAGCGCCATTGGCACGAAGGCGAGGATGAATTTCTGGTGATGCTGTCGGGCGCGGCGGTGCTGATCGACGATGCCGGCGAGCATGATCTGGCGCCGGGCGATTGCGTTGCCTTCCCCAAGGGGGAGCGCAATGGCCATCATCTCGTCAATCGAAGCGACGCCGACTGCACCTTCCTCGCCATGAGCGGGGGCGAGGATGCGGGGGGCGAATATTCCGATATCGACATGCTGTTCACCCCGGGCGGATATACGCGCAAGGATGGCACCCCCTATCCGGTTACGCGGATCAAATGATCGGCGGAGATGGGACGATCGTGGAGTCCCGGGAGGAGGGCACGCCGCGGGAACGGCCGGGGAGGGGGCGTCATTAGCGTGCTTGATCGCGAGGTTGCGCTGGTCCGCGCCCGCTGACCCGCGAGGCGCCGCTGGGCCAATTCCGGCAGCCGCTCACCTAGACCTTAGTCGAGGTCACCCACCCGCTCGAACTTCGCGATCACTCCCGTCTCCGCATGCGCCGCATCCAGCCATGCCTTGACGAACGGCTGCGCCTGCACGCGCCGGCAATAATCCGCCGCGAACGCCGGCAGCGGCAGGCCGTAGGTGGTGAAGCGCGTCGTCACGGGCGCGTACATGATGTCGGCGGCGCCAAATTCGCCGAACAGGAAGCCGTCCTCGCTTCCGAAGCGGGTCAGCGCTTCGTTCCACAGGTGCACGATGCGGTCGACATTGGTCTGTGCGCCCGCGCTGATCGCCTTGGTGGGGAAGGTCTTGCGGAAATTGGTCGGGCATTCGTTGCGCAGATCGGCAAAGCCGGCATGCATCTCACCCGCGATCGATCGCGCAAAGCCGCGCGCCGCATCGTCGGCGGGCCAGAACCTGTTCCGCCCAACCTTGTCCGCCAGATAATCGATGATCGCCAGGCTTTCCCAGACCGGTATCTCGCCATCCCAAACAATCGGCACCTTCCCGGCCGAAGGAAGGAGATCGGGTTGCAGCCGGCGCGCATCCCAGCTCTCGTCATAGAGTGAGACCATTTCCTCGTCGAAGGGTAACCCCGATTGCCTGAGTGCGAGCCAGCCGCGCAGCGACCATGAGGAGTAAGCCTTGTTGCCGACGATGATCCTGATCATGGCCGCGCGATAGAAAAGTCAGGAGGTCGCCACAACCCGATTTAGAGGTGCCGCGTCTCGGCCGGAGAATTCCACCAATTGTTGTGGAGGCCATCCATATATTTGACGGGCGCCTCCGCCAGATCCGCCACCGCATCGTCAAGCGTCGCCAGGCTGACCGAATAGAAGGCGCCGCCGATTTCCTCGACATAGCCCTCGCCGAACGTGGCCACGCCGCAGGTCCGGCAGAAGCGGTGATGCACGCTGTGCGAGCCGAACTGGTAATCGCCGAACGCATCCGCGTCGCTCAACAGCCGAAAGGCGTCCGGCTTGATCGTCGCGCCCCAGAAACGGCGCTTGGCGCAGATCGAGCAATTGCACCGCCCCGTCCCCTCGGCGAGGTCGATGTCAGCCTCATAGCGCACCGCGCCGCAATGGCAGCCGCCTTGATAGGTTTTGAGCATAGTCTGTCTCCTGCTTGGCAGCATCGACTTAGTGCCACACTGCTGACAGCCTGCTGTCAGCAGTGATATGCCAAAGGGCTCGAATGCGACGCGCCGACCGCCTGTTCCAGATTATCCAGATTCTCCGCAGGACGGGGCGGCCGGTGACCGCCGAGGCCATTGCGGGCGAGCTCGAGACATCGAAGCGATCTGTCTATCGCGATATCGCGGCGCTCATGGGCCAGCGCGTACCGATCCGCGGCGAGGCGGGGATCGGTTATGTGCTCGATGGCGGCTTCGATCTGCCACCGCTGATGCTGACCGCCGACGAATTGGAGGCGGCTGTGCTCGGCGCGCAATGGGTGCAAGGACATGGCGACCCCGGCCTCGCGCGCGCCGCGCAGGATCTGATCGCGAAGATCGCGGCGTCGGTCCCCGCCCATTTGCGCCCCTTGCTGCTCGACGCCTCCACCCGCGCCGTGTCAGGTTGGTCGATCCCGCCCGACCGGCTCGACGCGGGCCTGGCGCGCGCGTGGATCCGGTCCGGCCGCAAGATGGCGCTGGTCTATCGCGATGCGGAGGAGCGGGAGAGCGAGCGTGTGATCTGGCCGATCGCGATCGGCTATCTCAACAGCGCGCGGCTGCTGATCGGCTGGTGCGAATTGCGGAGCGACTTCCGCCATTTCCGGCTGGATCGCGTCGCCGACGCGCAATTTCTCGACGAGAAATTCCCCGAACGGCCATCCGTGCTGCGCGCCAAGTGGCTGAAGACGCTGGAGCGACAGGCGGCTTGCTGAGCAGCTGACGCGCTTGACGAACGCCGCAGATTAGCTAACTTATTAGCTAAGGAGCTGGCCAATGACCACTGTCACGGTCCACGAAGCAAAGACCAATCTCTCAAAGCTGATCGCCGAAGCGATTGCGGGAGGGGAAGTCGTGATTGCCCGGGGAAATGTTCCCGCCGTTCGGCTGGTGCCGGTCAATCCGCTCGGCAAGCGCCATTTCGGTGCGCTCAGAGGGAAGATCGGAATCGATGCCCGTTTCGATGAGCCGCTTCCCGACGCAGAACTGGCAGGTTGGGAAACGTGAGGCTGCTGCTGGACACGCACGCCTTGATTTGGTGGCTCGCCGGGGATTCCTCGCTCGGCAAAGCAGCGCGGGAGGCGATAGGCGAGGAGGGTAACCAAGTTCTGGTGAGCGCGGCTTCCGCCATGGAGATCAGTACCAAGTTCCGCCTCGGCAAGCTTCCCGAAGCATCGCTGCTCGCAACAGATCTCGCGCGATATGTCGCCAATCAGGGCTTTATCGAATTGCCGATCACGCTCGCGCATGCGGCGCGCGCCGGCAGTCTCCAGATTGACCACAAGGACCCGTTCGATCGCCTTCTCATCGCCCAATCGCTGGTCGAGCAGGTTGTGCTCGTTTCAAATGAGGTTGCGTTCGACGGCTTCGGAGTCGATCGCCTCTGGTGACGGGGAGTTTCGGTGGCAGCAGGCGTACCGGAGGGG
>DATMIP010000053.1:0-14558 GCA_035554515.1 Sphingomonas sp.
TCATCAGCTCCCTGAAACCTATCAATCTTCCCCCGAAAATTTTCGGGGAGAGAACAAGAAGACCCTCACCCTCCCACCGCTGCGCGGCGGGCCCCTCCCTCTCCCGCAAGCGAGAGAGGGCTGATCAGCTTCACCCCATCAGCTCGCGGACGTCGGTGAGGTGGCCGGTCACCGCCGCGGCCGCCGCCATTGCGGGCGAGACGAGATGCGTGCGGGCGCCCGGCCCTTGCCGGCCGACGAAATTGCGGTTGGAGGTGGAGGCGCAGCGCTCGCCGGGGGGAACCTTGTCGGGGTTCATCGCGAGGCACATCGAGCAGCCGGGCTCGCGCCATTCGAAGCCGGCTTCGATGAAGATGCGATCGAGCCCCTCGGCCTCGGCCTGGCGCTTGACCAGACCCGAACCGGGGACGACCAGGGCCTGTTTGACGTTGCCCGCGACGTGGCGGCCGCGCGCGATCGCCGCAGCGGCGCGAAGGTCTTCGATCCGGCTGTTGGTGCAGCTGCCGATGAAGATATTCTCGACGCCGATATCCTGCATGCGCGTGCCCGGCGTCAGGCCCATATAGGCGAGCGACTTCTTCGCGGCTTCCTGCTTGGAAGGATCGGCGAAGCTCATCGGATCGGGAACCCTGCCGGTGATCGGCACGACATCCTCAGGGCTGGTGCCCCAGGTGAGGCTGGGCGCGATATCGGCCGCATCCAGGGTCACGACCTTGTCGTAGCGCGCGCCAGCGTCGGTCGGCAAAGTCCGCCAATATTCGACGGCGCGCTCCCACGCCTCGCCCTGCGGGACCATGGGACGGCCCTCGAGGTAAGCATAGGTGGTTTCGTCGGGCGCGATCAGCCCCGATCGCGCGCCATGCTCGATCGCCATGTTGGAGATGGTCAGGCGGCCCTCGATCGACATGTCGCGGATGACCGAGCCGGTATATTCGACGACGTAGCCCGTGCCGCCAGCGGCGCCGACCGTGCCGACGATGGCGAGGATCACGTCCTTCGGGCTGACCCCGAAGCCGAGCGTGCCGTCGACGCGTATTTCCATCGTCTTCGACGGCGCGAGCAGCAAGGTCTGGGTGGCGAGGACATGTTCCACCTCGCTGGTGCCAATGCCGAAGGCGAGCGCACCGAGCGCGCCATGCGCGGCGGTGTGGCTGTCGCCGCACACCAAAGTCGTCCCGGGCAGCGTGAAGCCCTGTTCGGGGCCGACGACGTGGACGATGCCCTGTTCGGGCGCGACCTCGTCGAACAGGCGGATGCCGAATTCAGGGGCGTTGCGACTGAGGGCGGCGAGCTGGGTGGCACTTTCAGCATCGGCGATCGGCAGGCGATGGCCGTCCGCACCGACGCGCGCGGTGGTGGGGAGATTGTGATCGGGTACGGCGAGCGTGAGATCGGGGCGGCGCACGGTCCGGCCGTGCAAGCGCAGTCCTTCGAATGCCTGCGGGCTCGTGACTTCATGGATGAGGTGGCGATCGATATAGATCAGGCAGGTGCCGTCATCGCGGCGGGCGACGACATGTGCGTCCCAGATCTTTTCGTAAAGCGTGCGCGGCGCGGACATGATCGCACGCACATAAGAGCATGCGCCGGATATGGCCAGCCGGAGTGCGGGCGGACATGGCGCGCAAATCGCAATCTGTTAAACTTTGCTGTCTAGAGAGCTGTTCAAGGAGTGTGAGTCGGCTTTGCCGCCAAGCCTCAAGGCGGGGACTTGATGGATAGCCTTACACTTTACGATGCACCCAATCCCCGCGGGGGCCGCGGCGACTGGCGCGGGGCAGGCCATTTCCTCTTCGAAATCGCCCTGTTCCTGCTGCTGCTGGCAACGCTGGCAGCCGTTTGGTTCCAGGATGCGATCCTCGCGCAGACGATCCTGATCGAACCCCGGCATACGTCGGTCTATACGCCGCGCTTCTACGGAGACACGTCGTCGGGCGGCAATTCAACGATTTCGGCCGATCCAGGCACGCCGCTCAAGTGGCGCTGCACGCTGCGCCCCAAATATGCCTACCCATATTGCGGCTACGAATTGCTGATCGATGCGCGCACGCCCAACAAGGGCTTCGATCTTTCGAAATTCGAAACGATCTCGATCGATCTGGATTATGCGGGGCCCTCGGAGACCTTCCGGATCTACATGAAGAATTTCGATCCGCGATACAGCCGACCCGGATTTCCCGACACGCTGAAGTTCAACAAGGTCGAGGTATCGGCGCGGCCGGGCCGCAACGTCGTGCAGCTCAAGATCGCCAATTTCGGCGTGGCCGAATGGTGGGTGACGCAGAACAAGATCCGGCCCACGCTGAGCACGACCCAGCTGAACAACGTGACCGAACTGGAATTCCAGACCGGCACGCTTGCTCCGCCGGGCAAATATTACTTTCAGGTCCGGAGCATCGTATTGCGCGGCCGGATGATCGGCGAGGCGACATGGTATGGCGCCATTCTCGCCGTATGGGCGGTGCTTGTCTGGCTCTACCTGGCCTATCGGATCATCCGCCTGAGGCGCGACCTGGAGCAAAGGCAGCAGAGCCAGGCTGCGGCGCTAAGGCTTGCGCGCTATGCCGAGGAATCGGCGCGCCGCGACCATCTGACGAAATTGTTGAACCGTTCGGGCGTGATCGACCTCTATCATGCGATGGCGATGAGCCGGCGCGGCCAGGGCCCGTTTGCGGTCATCCTGCTCGATGTCGATCATTTCAAGCTGGTCAATGACCGCTTCGGGCATGCTTCCGGCGACGAAGTGCTGTCGACGATAGCCAGGATCCTGCTCGATAATATGCGGGCGGGCGACATTGTCGGGCGTTGGGGCGGCGAGGAATTCCTCCTGATCTTCGGCGTCGCCGACCAGGATGGCGCAGTGAACGTCGCCAACAAGCTGCGCGCGAGTATCGAGACCCATGATTTCGGCGCGATCGGCCGGGTCACCGCCAGTCTTGGCATATGCTGTCGCGGCGAGGCGACAGATCCGCTGGAACATCTCGTCTCGCACGCGGATGCCGCGCTCTATGCCGCCAAGGAACAGGGCCGCAACCGCGTGGTCCTTTACCAGCCGTTCATGCGCAAGGCTGCCTGACGATCAGCCTCCGGCGCGTGTCAGCAGCTGGGGCGAGACGTAGGTGGGATCGTGCGAGAAAGGCAGCGGCCCGTCCTGCTGCAACGCCCGAAGCAGCGACGCGAAATCGGTCCGGCAGCGAAATCCCAGCACTTCTTCCGCGAGACTCGCGTCGTAGATCCGATCAATCGATTGCGGCAGTGACCAGCCTTGCCGGGCGTACAAGGCCGGTGCATCGGGAAAATAGCGGGTGATCACGCTGGCTGCGTCCTGCTTGAGCGCCACGATGTCGGTCGGCGCGAACGGGGTCGGCGCCGAAATGATAAAGATACCAAACCCGACGTCCGGCGCCCGCGCCAACGCGAAGCGATGGGCTTCCGCCGCATCCTCTGCGGTCAGGCGCCGATGCAACAGCTCATTCGCTTTGGTATTCTCCCCCGATGTCGCGATGACGTGCGCCTGATCGTCTTCCTCGGGGAAGAAACGGCCGGTCCGCAATATGATGATCGGCAGGCCATGATCCTGATGGACCAGGCGGCATAGCTGCTCGGCTGCAAGCTTGGTGGCGCCATAGATGTTGCGCGGCGCGAGCGGACCGAAACCCTCGTCCATCCACACGGCCTTGTCGCCACGTGCTTCGCGTACCGCATTCGAGATCATGAGCGAGGTGGTGGAGGTGAAGACAAACCTCCCAACCCCGGCCTCGACGGCTTCCTCCAGCAGCGCGAGCGTGCCGCTGACATTGACGTCGACGAAGCGTTGCTTGGGGTAGCGAGCTATGTCGGGCTTATGGAGCGCGGCGCCGTGGATCACCGCATCGATCCGCTCGTCGCGCAACGTTCGTGCGATCAGTGCGCGGTCTTCGACCGAGCCGATCACGGAGGTATATTGGCCGGGGGCGACATCGAGCCCGACCACGCCGTGGCCGTCGCGCGTCAGCAGCGGCGACAGGTGGCGGCCCAGCCAGCCGCTCGATCCGGTGAGGAGGATGTTCATGACCCGCCGCCTAATGGAGCGCGCCTTGGCGTTCAATCAGGGTCGCCCGATCTCGATCCAGTCGTGGAACGGCAGGCCATAATATTGATCGAATATCTCGAGCGGCAGCCCTGTCGGCTTGACCGATGTCGAGTTCCACAACAGCGCCACCCCGAACCGGCCGACCGGATCGAAGATCATCTCCGAACGCGAGCCGCGCACGGCGCCGCGATGCCAGATCAGATGATGGCCCTGATAATCGGACTGACGGAAAGCCAGTCCATAAGCGCTGTTCTTGAGTGCGAGATCGTAAGGCGCCAATCCGCGCCGAGGGGTAAATACGCGTGGCACGTGCAGCTCAAACAACAGATCGGCCGGGAGGACCGCCGGCGTGCCGCCCATCTGCGCACGCATCCAGATGCCCAGATCGACAATCGAACTGTTGACGCCGCCGGCCGCTGGCACCCGGTAATAGGCATCCTGCACCGGGATCGGACGGCGGCCATTGTGCGGGCGCGCCCAGCTCGCGGCACCCATCAGACCCTGCCTGGTGGTCGTCGCGCTGGTCATGCCGAGCGGCCCGAACAGATAATGACGCGCGGCCTCTTCATAGCTGAGCCCGGTGGCTTTCTCGACCGCCTCGTGCGCCACGTCGAACGCGACATTCTGATAGGCCCAGCAGGTACCGGGCGGGCACATCGGGAAGAGCGGGCCATACATGCCGCGAATGGCCGCAGGATCCTCATTGTCCTCGAGCCGGTCGTCATAAGCATTCTTGACGATGCCGAGCCGATGCGACAGCGCGTCGCCGAGGGTGGCTATATTCTGGTTATTCCTGGGCAGTTTCAAACTCGTCGACCATTTCGAGATCGGATCGTCGAGGTTGAGCTTGCCCTGACGCGCGAGCAACGCCTCCAGCGTAGCGGCGACCCCCTTCGACACCGAGGCCCAGCGCCATACCGTCTGCGCGGTCGCGGGCTCGCCGGTTTCGGCATCGACCGTGCCATAGGCCTTGACGAAGGACAGCTGACCGTCCTCGATCACCGCAATGGCGAAACCCGCCATGTCCTTGCGCTCCATCAGCGCCCGGATCCGACCGTCCAGACGGGCATAATCCACCCGATAGGCGCGCGGATTGAGCGGCCCGGCGCCAAGCGCGCGTTCGGCCCGGGCAGCGGTGCTGAACCCCTGGCGCACCGGCCGCGCCGCGATGAAATGGCGGCCGATGACGAGGATTTCGGCCAACAGCGCAAGCGCCAGCAGGACGTAGAAGCTCCGGACGATCAGCGGGTCGCGCCAGAGCGGCCGCTGCTTGCGTGGGGATCGGGGCCGGCGGGAAGACTTCACTGGCGCGGACATTGGGGCGCGCGAGGTGAGCGGTCAACGCGGGCGTGACTCGGCTCGTCGCGTGATGAAGCGTTGGTTCAGCGCTCCTGATATGCCGCGGTCGTCCTTGCCCTGACTTCGTCGGAGGTAACGCCCGGCGCCAATTCGATCAGGTGGAACGGCGATTGATGATCGTCGCGCTGGAAAACACACAGATCGGTGACGATCATGTCGACCACATTCTTGCCGGTGAGCGGCAAAGTGCAGGCGGGGATGAACTTCGGGTCGCCGTTCTTGGAGCTGTGCTCCATCACCACGATGATCTTCTTGACGCCTGCGACGAGGTCCATCGCCCCGCCCATCCCCTTCACCATCTTCCCCGGGATCATCCAGTTGGCGATATCGCCGTCCTCGCTCACTTCCATCGCACCGAGCACGGTCAGGTCGATATGCCCACCGCGGATCATCGCGAAACTGTCGGATGAGGAGAAATAGGATGAAGAGGCAAGTTCGCTGATCGTCTGCTTGCCCGCATTGATCAGATCGGGATCGACCTCGTCATCGTAGGGAAAAGGGCCGATGCCGAGCATGCCGTTCTCCGACTGCAGCGTCACCTCGACGCCGGCCGGCACATGGTTCGCCACCAGGGTCGGGATGCCGATGCCGAGATTGACGTAAAAGCCGTCCTTCAGTTCCTTGGCGGCGCGGGCGGCCATATCGTCGCGGGTCCAGGCCATTCTACTTCGCTTTCTCTGGTTTCGGGGCAAGGGCCGGCGGCGGCAGATCGGGGTCGCGCCATTGCTTGTCCCTGGGGAAGATGTCGTCGGGTCCGCCCTCCAGCGCGCTGCCATAGACAGGGTTGGGCATGACGAACCAGCCATTGCCCCACATATCGGCGATGGCCGAATAAGCGACCGAGGCGCGCCGTGCCGATATTCCGTTGGGTTCGGTATTGAACAGGTCCGAAAAATCACCAAGCTGATCGCCCGCCATCGCCAACACGCAGTATTTCGCCGCGATCGACTGACGTCGGCCATCTTTCAGGGATCCCCCGGCGTCGTCGCCCGACAGAAACAGGGTTTCGCCATGTTCGGCGGGGCCGAGACCGGCCGCGTTGAGCGCGGCTTCCGCGCCATCGGCGTTCACCGCCGCCCGATTGGTGTTAAAGATCACGGTCACCCCATGATCGCGCAACCTATCGAGCGCCTCCCGGGCGCCCGGTGTCGGGACGACGAAGGCGGCGCCGCCCTTTTCCCAGCGATCCCACGCATCGGGATCGAATGTCCTACGCTGCGCGATCAGCTCGTCATATTCGGCGCCCAGGTTGAGGATTGACGTTTCATCCACGTCGAGCACGATGGCTACAGGCTTGCTCTCGCAGGCGATGAAATGTGTGTCGGTCAGCGTCGACCCCGGGGCGAGCACCACGCCCTTATGCGTCCCGTCCGCCATCTGGCCATCGACATAATCGGCGAGGATCCGCCAGGTCTGGCGCGTGACCGCAGCGGCTTCAGCCGAGCCATAGAGATATTGGATGCCGTGCAGATTGGCCGGCAATGGTGGGGGTTCGGGCGGAAAATAGGTTTTCGGCGCGGCCGACATCGTTACCCGGGCGGGCGGACCTTTCCTGGCCAGAGCAGCACCCGGCGAGGCCAGCACGAGCGCCAGCGCCAGGCCAGGCAATACATGCGTCATGCCGCCTCGCGCGGGCTCACGGTGCGGAACTCGATCTTCTTCGCATAGGGTGCGCCGCAGATCATGCGCTTCACATAGATTCCGGGAACATGGATGCAGTCCGGATCGAATGACCCGACCGGCACGATCTCCTCGACCTCCGCGACGGTCAATTTGCTGGCGGTCGCCATCGGCTGGTTGAAGTTGCGCGCGGTCTTGCGGAAGATCAGGTTGCCGGCTTCATCCGCCTTCCAGCCCTTGATGATCGACAGATCGGCGACGATGCCGCGCTCGAGCACATAGGTCTCGCCGTCGAACTCCCTGGTTTCCTTGCCGTCCGCGACGACGGTGCCGACGCCGGTCTTCGTGTAGAAACCCGGTATTCCCGCCCCGCCCGCGCGGCAGCGTTCGGCGAGCGTGCCCTGGGGACAGAATTCGACCTCGAGCTCGCCCGCCAGATATTGGCGTTCGAATTCCTTGTTCTCGCCGACATAGGAGGAAATCATCTTGGCGATCTGGCGGGTGCGCAACAGCTTGCCCAGGCCTATTCCATCGATTCCCGCATTGTTCGACACGACCGTGAGGCCCTTGACGCCGGAGGCTTCGATCGCATCGATGAGGCGCTCAGGGATGCCGCAGAGGCCGAAGCCGCCGGCGCAGATTGTCATACCGTCCTTGAGCAGCCCGGCGAGAGCAGCGGCGGCGTCGGAATAGATCTTGTTGGCCACGGCATTTCCTGGTTTCGGCACCATTCTCGCGCGAGCAGGAATGGTCGGGGGAGGCAGGGGCCGCCGATAAGCTGAGCAGGCGCTGTTGGTCAACGTTGCCCGGCCGCTTCCCGCGTCGCTATAGGTCGTTTCGATGACGAATATGCGAACCGGTGGCCAGATTCTGGTCGATGCGCTGCTGGCGCAGGGCTGCGACCGCATCTTCACCGTTCCGGGTGAAAGCTTCCTGCCGGTGCTCGATGCGCTGGTGGACATGCCGCAGATAGACGTGGTCGTGACGCGCGCCGAGGGCGGCGCGGCGTTCATGGCCGAGGCTGACGGCAAGATGACGCGCCGGCCGGGCATCTGCTTCGTTACGCGGGGGCCCGGCGCGACCAATGCATCGATCGGCGTGCATGTCGCGATGCAGGATTCGACCCCGATGATCCTGTTCGTGGGAGATGTCGCCCGTTACGCGCGCGACCGCGAAGGGTTTCAGGAGGTCGACTTCCCCGCCTTCTTCGCGCCGCTCGCCAAATGGGCCGCGCGGATCGAGGATGCGACGCGCATCCCCGAATATGTCGCACGCGCTTATGCGACCGCGATGAACGGCCGGCCGGGGCCAGTGGTGTTGGCGCTGCCGGAGGACATGCTGGAGAGCGAAGCTGCAGCGCTGGATCGGCCGCGCATCAACCGCGTGTTGCAGGACAACGACATCGGAACATCTCTCGAAGCACGAAAGATGATTGAGGCGGCCGAACGGCCCGTGATGATCATAGGTGGCGCGGAATGGACGGCGGAGACCGGCACCGAAGTTCAGGCCTTCGCTGAAGAGTTCGGTATCCCCCTCATCGCTGCATTTCGCAGGCAGGATGCCGTGGCTAACGATTGCCCCGTCTATGCAGGCCATCTTGGCTACGGCCCCAATCCGAAACTGATCGAGCGTGTGCGTTCGGCCGATCTGATAGTCGCGCTAGGTACCCGTTTGGGAGAAGCTACGACCGACGGATATACGCTTATCACTCCGGACCATCCGGACCAGAAATTGATCCACGTCCATCCCGATCCCAACGAGCTGGACCGCGTCTACCGCACCGACCTGGCGATCTGCTGCGACATACTGGCCTTCGCCAAATTGATGACGGTTCCGACCAGCGACGTGGTGCCGCGTTCGCACGGAGCCGACGCCCATGCCGAATGGGAGGCATGGAATATGCCCTTCGCCAACGGTATGCCGCTCGATCTCGGCCTGTGCTGGGCCGAATTGCGCAAGTCGCTCCCCGCCGACAGCATCATCTGCAACGGTGCAGGCAATTTCTCGGCCTGGGCCCATCGTTTCTGGCGCTACGCCGCACAGCCATCGCAATTGGCGCCGACGGCGGGAGCAATGGGCTACGGCGTGCCGGCGGCGATTGCGGCGGCGATCCGCTTCCCGAATCGCCTCGCGGTGGCGGTCGCGGGTGACGGCGACTTTCAGATGAACGGACAAGAGCTGGCGACCGCCGCGCGGCAGGGTGCGCGCCTGCTGGTGTTGCTGGTCGACAATGGCAGCTATGGCACGATCCGGATGCACCAGGAGCGCCGCTATCCGACGCGCATTTCGGCGACCGATCTCGTCAATCCGGATTTCGCGGCACTCGCGCGTGCCTATGGCGGATGGGCGGAGACGGTGGAGACTACCGGGCAGTTCGCCCCTTCGCTTGCGCGCGCCTTGGAGCAGCCGGGTATCGCCTTGCTGCATCTGAAGACGGACATCGAACGGATAAGTCCGGCGCTGACGGTGTCGGGGCTGCGGGCGGCAACGTGACCTACTTGCCTTCCGTTCGGGTCGAGCGAAGTCGAGACCTTTGTTCGAGCGAAGCGAGACGTCCTCGACTTCGCTCGGACATGCCCCTCGACTGCGCTCGGGGCGAACGGAATGGATAACCGTCCCCTTCTGGTCTTCGATTCGGGCGTCGGCGGACTTTCCGTACTCGCGGAGATACGACGCGCATTGCTCACCGCGCCTATCGTCTATGTCGCCGACAATGGCGGCTTTCCCTATGGCACGAAGACGGAGGCCGAGATTGCGGCGCGCGTCCCGGCGCTGCTCGGGCGGCTGGCCGAGCGATACCGCCCCCGGCTGATCGTCATCGCCTGCAACACGGCATCGACAATCGCGCTGCCGGGCGTGCGCGCCGCACTCGACCTTCCGATCGTGGGTACGGTCCCCGCCATAAAGCCCGCCGCCGAACGTTCGCGGACAAGGGTGATCGGTGTACTCGGTACCGAGGCGACCGTGCGCCAACCCTATGTCGACGATCTATCGAGGCGCTTTGCTTCCGACTGCATCGTCCTGCGCCATGGTTCGGCCGCATTGGTAATGCTCGCCGAAGCCAGCCTGCATGGCGAGAAAACGGCGGATAGCGCCTATGCCGAGGCACTCGCCGGGTTGCTCGATCAGCAGAATGCCGACCGGATGGACATGGTCGTGCTCGCCTGCACGCATTTTCCCCTGATCGCGGACCGTCTGGCGGCGGTCGCGCCGTGTCCGCTGACCTTCGTCGACGGCGCGCAAGGGATCGCCCGGCGTGTCGTCTATCTCACCCGTGACCAGCATTGGCCCGCTGCGCCCGCGCCGGGGACCGCGGTTTTCACCGCTCCCGGGGACGTGAACGAGGCCTTCCGGCGCGCACTGGCCACCTTTGATCTTACGCGGATCGAGCAACTTTGAGGCTGCAGGCGCCGCTTCGCACTGGAAAGATGGCCGGACGGACGCTAAGGGCGCAGCTTCGTTACCCCGGGGACGTTCCTCTTGGACTATAATCGCGTTTTCACTCAGGCGATCGATCGGCTGCATGCTGAGGGTCGGTACCGGGTATTTATCGAGATTTTGCGCAACAAGGGGACATTCCCGAATGCGCGCTGCTTTGCCGGGCATAATGGTCCGAAGCCGATCACGGTGTGGTGTTCGAACGACTATCTCGCAATGGGTCAGCATCCGCACGTGATCGCGGCGATGGAGGAGGCACTGCACGACGTGGGCGCCGGATCGGGGGGCACGCGCAACATTGGCGGCAACACGCATTATCATGTCGATCTGGAAGCCGAGCTGGCGGACCTGCACGGCAAGGAAGGCGCATTGCTGTTCACGAGCGGCTATGTCTCGAACGAGGCGACGCTATCGACGCTGGCCAAGGTGCTGCCGGGCTGCGTGATCTTCTCCGACGAGTTGAACCACGCGTCGATGATCGCGGGCATTCGCTCTTCGGGATGTGAGAAGCGTGTCTTCCGCCACAACGATCTTGAACATCTTGAGCAATTGCTGGCCGAAACCGATCCGGACGTCCCCAAACTGATCGCGTTCGAAAGCGTCTATTCGATGGACGGCGATGTCGCCCCGATCCACGCCATCTGCGATCTTGCCGACAAATATGAGGCGCTGACCTATCTCGACGAGGTTCATGCGGTCGGCATGTATGGCGCGCGCGGCGGCGGCATATCCGAGCGCGACGGGGCGGCGGGCCGCATCACCATCATCGAGGGTACGCTTGGCAAGGCGTTCGGGGTGATGGGCGGCTATATCGCGGCCGACAGGATGATCATCGACGTGATCCGCAGCTATGCGCCGGGCTTCATCTTCACGACCAGCCTGTCTCCGGTGCTGGTCGCCGGCGCGCTTGCCAGCGTGCGCCATCTCAAATCCTCATCCGTCGAGCGCGACGCACAGCAGGCGGCGGCCGCCAAACTCAAGGCCATGATGGCCGATGCCGGGCTTCCGGTCCTGGAGACGACGACGCATATCGTGCCGCTGATGGTCGGCGATCCGGTCAAGGCCAAGCGCGCCAGCGACATATTGCTCGCCGAATATGGCATCTACGCACAACCCATCAATTATCCGACCGTACCGCGCGGCACCGAACGCCTCCGCTTCACCCCAGGCCCCTCACACGACGACGCCATGATGCGCGAACTCGTCAAAGCCCTCGTCGAAATCTGGAGCCGCATGGAGATGCGGCTGGCGGCCTAAATCATCGGAATGGCGCCGGACCGGCATTTTAGCCGGAAGCCGGAAGCGCTCCAGCCCACACATTCAGCCTCGGCCGCAACCTGTGCTGGCCTGTTCGGCCCGGAGGCACTATAGCTAGCGCTCACCCGAATCCTGGGAGACCCCATTGAACGAGCGCATCGCCATCGCGTCGGATCACGCCGCTGTCGCACTCAAGGCAACCCTCGGCGATTGGCTGCGCGAGCATGGACATCATGTGCTCGACCTGGGCCCGCACAGCCATGAATCGGTCGACTATCCCGATTATGGCTATGCGCTGGCCGCGGCGATCGAGGATGACCGCGCCGATTATGGAATTGCCCTGTGCGGCTCCGGTATCGGCATTTCGATCGCGGTCAATCGCGTTTCTGCCGCGCGTTGTGCGCTCGTGAACGAGCCTTATGCCGCCAAGCTCGCGCGCCGCCATAACGATGCGAACGTAATCGCGCTGGGCGCCCGCCTGATCGGCGAAGACATGGCGAAGGCCTGCATCCATGCCTTTCTCGAAACTCCGTTCGAAGGCGGCCGCCACGAGGCGCGTGTCGCCAAGCTCTTCCACCACGTCAAGGAGCGCGCATGAGCAGCCAGCCCGTATCGGCCAACGACGTTCAGCCCAACGGTTTCTTCTCACGCGGCCTGGCGGAGGTAGATCCGGCCGTGTTTGCCGGCGTCGAGCGTGAAATCGCGCGCGAGAAAGACCAGATCGAGCTGATCGCGTCGGAGAATATCGTTTCCAAGGCGGTGCTTGAGGCGCAAGGCTCGGTCTTCACGAACAAATATGCCGAGGGCTATCCGGGCAGGCGTTATTATCAGGGGTGCGCTCCGTCCGATACGGTCGAGCAGCTCGCGATCGATCGTGCCAAGCAATTGTTCGGCTGCGGCTTCGCCAACGTCCAGCCGCATTCGGGCGCGCAGGCCAACGGCGCGGTGATGCTGGCCCTGACCAAACCCGGCGACACGATCATGGGCCTCAGCCTCGATGCCGGCGGCCATCTTACCCACGGCGCCAAAGCGGCAATGTCGGGCAAGTGGTTCAACGCCGTCCAATATGGCGTGACGCGTGATACGCATCTGATCGATTATGATGCGGTCGAGGCGATGGCGCGAGAGCACAAGCCCACCCTGATCATCACCGGCGGCTCGGCCTATCCGCGCCACATCGATTTCGCGCGCTTCCGTGCGATCGCCGACGACGTAGGCGCCTTGTTCATGGTGGACATGGCGCATTTCGCCGGTCTCGTCGCGGGGGGCGCCCATCCGAGCCCCTTCGGCCATGCAGACGTCGTCACCACCACGACGCACAAGACATTGCGCGGCCCGCGCGGCGGCATGATCATGACCGATGACGAAGCGATCGCGAAGAAGATCAATTCGGCTGTTTTCCCGGGCATGCAGGGTGGGCCGCTGATGCATGTTATCGCCGCGAAGGCCGTAGCGTTCGGCGAGGCGCTCGATCCTTCGTTCAAGGTCTATTCGCGCGCCGTGATCGATAATGCGAAAGCTCTGGCGGCGCGGCTGAAGGAGCGTGGCGCGGAAATCGTGTCGGGTGGTACCGACACGCATCTGGCATTGGTCGATCTGACCCCGCTTGGCGTGACGGGCCGGGACGCCGACGAGGCGCTCGAGCGTTGCGGGATCACCTGTAATAAGAACGGTATCCCGTTCGATCCACTCCCCCCGGTCAAGACCAGCGGCATCCGCGTCGGATCTCCGGCCGGCACGACGCGCGGCTTCGGCATCGCAGAATTCCGCGATATCGCAGACATGATCGCGGATGTGCTTGAAGGCCTGCGCAAGAATGGCGAACAGGGCGACGGGCAGATCGAGGCCAATGTGCGCGAACGCGTTACCGCGCTGACGGCACGCTTCCCCATATATCCGGAGCTTTGATTGCGTTTTCTGCCGGAAAACCGGAGGGCCGGTTAGGTGCGCTGCCCTTTCTGTTTTCACGCCGACAGTCAGGTCAAGGATAGCCGGCCGACGGAGGATGGCGCTTCGATCCGCCGCCGACGCCAGTGCGAAAGCTGCGGGGCGCGTTTCTCCACGTTCGAACGCGTTCAGCTGCGCGAATTGACGGTGGTGAAGAAAGACGGGGATCGCCAGTCGTTCGATCGCGGCAAGCTCGAGCGTTCGATCGCGATCGCCGCGCGCAAGCGACCGGTGACGGGCGAACAGATCGAGCGGCTGGTTTCATCGATCCAGCGCCAATTGGAGACGAGCGGCGAAAGCGAGATCGGCGCCGCGCGCGTCGGCGAAATGGTGATGGACGGGCTCCAGCAGATCGACAGCGTGGCCTATATCCGCTTCGCCAGCGTCTATAAGAATTTCCGCGAGGCGAGGGATTTCGAGAATTTCGCGGGCAGTGTCGCGGAGACGGAGGGGGAGTGACCGATGTTCGACCACTCCCTGCCTTAAATTTCTATTCCCTTATTCGAAATACCGTTCGTCCCGAGTAGCTATCGAGCTTGTCGAGATAGCGTATCGAGGGATAGGCCCTCACGATGGCTTTCTGGACCTATGTTCTGCGTTGCGCTGACGGCTCTTATTATACAGGGCACTGCGACGACCTTGAGCGTCGTATCGCGCAGCATCAGGCCGGCGAGATCAAGGGCTACACACATTCGCGTAGACCGGTCACGCTGATGTGGTCCCAAATTTTTCCTACGCGAGAAGAGGCTTTGGCGGCAGAGTTGCAGGCCAAGGATTGGTCGCGCGCCAAGAAGGAAGCGCTTTTTAAGCGCGATTGGACTGCATCGAGCGAGGTCGCGAAGAAGCCACCGCGTCAGGCCCGGCC
>DATMIP010000054.1:0-7008 GCA_035554515.1 Sphingomonas sp.
CATTACTGGCCTCTCATTTTGGGGCTGATATTGGGATAGGCTTCGCGAAACGCCGCTTTCTTCGGCGCCAAAAGTTCGACGTCGGCCGGGTCCGGCTCGACAACGCGCTCGACCGGTGGTGGGGTGCAAATAGCGCGAGGATCGCCCTTGTCGACCGCAACCTGCGCCAGCCGCGCAGCGCCGAGCGCCGGCCCGACTTCGCCTCCGCGCAGGTAAACGAGCGGCGTTTCGACGGCGGCGGCGATGATCCGCCCCCAATAAGCGGAGCGCGCGCCGCCTCCTATCACCGCGAGCTGGGATACCTGGGTGCCGGCGTCGCGCAGCGCTTCGAGCCCGTCGGCGAGCGCGAACGCCACCCCCTCGAGTACCGCCTGGGCGAGTGTCCCGGGCGTGGTCTCATAATCGAGATTGAGGAAGGCGCCGCGCACCAACGCGTCGTTATGCGGCGTGCGCTCGCCCGAAAGATAAGGCAGAAACAATTCCCTGCTGCGGGCCGGGCCAGTGCTTTCGGCGCGGGTGAACAATTCGGGCGCATTGGCAGCACCGGTCAGCCTGGCGACCCAGTCGATGCACGACGCCGCGCTCAGATGAACCGACATCTGGTGCCACATGCTGGGCAGGCAATGACAAAATGCGTGGACCGCGCGCGCGGGGTTTGGCCGGAACCGATCGGTTGCGATGAAAATCACCCCCGACGTGCCAAGCGACAGCAAGGCATCGCCGTTCGACACCACGCCAACACCCACCGCGCCAGCGGCATTGTCTCCGCCGCCACCGGCCACGGGCACGGGGGCCATGCCCCATAGCTCCGCCACTTCGGGGCGAAGCATGCCGGCGATGTCAGAGCCTTCGAAGAGGCGCGGCATATGACCCCGCGTGAGCCCTGTGGCCGAAAGCAATTCGTCGCTCCAGTCGCGCCTGGCAACGTCGAGCCAGAGCGTGCCGGCGCTGTCGGACATGTCGGAGGCTTTCTCCCCCGTCATGCGCAGGCGAACATAATCCTTGGGTAGAAGAACGGTGCGGACCTGATCGAAGATGGCAGGCTCATGCTTTCTGACCCATGCGAGCTTGGGTGCGGTAAAGCCGGGCATCGCGAGATTGCCTGAAATGGCGTGGAGATCGGGCACCGCCGCCGTCAGCTCCTCGCATTCCACATGCGAACGGCCGTCGTTCCACAAGATTGCCGGGCGAAGCGGTCTGTCGGCGTCGTCGAGCAAGGTGGCGCCATGCATCTGGCCCGCAATGCCAATCCCACGAACCGAGCGCCGGACCGCGGGATCGATCGAGCGGACGGCAGCCCCGGTTGCCGCCCACCAATCTTCCGGCGCCTGTTCAGACCATGATTCGTGCGGACGCGAGACAGTGAGCGCCGCCACACCCTGGCCGGCGACGGTGCCGTCGCCAGCGATCACAACGGCTTTCACGCCCGAAGTGCCGATATCGATTCCCAGGAACATGGTAGTTCACGCCATCAGTCGACGAACGGGTTGATGGTCTTGATCGTCCCGTCCTCGTTGAAGTGAAGTTCCGTCACCTTGGCGTTGCGCAGGTGGTTCTTGTTCGAAATCTGCGTGTCGGCGTAAAAAAGCCACCACTTGCCTTCATGTTGAATGATCGAATGATGTGACGTCCAGCCCTGTACCGGCAGCAGGATGTGGCCGGTATAGGTAAACGGGCCGTAGGGATTAGTGCCTATGGCATAGTTGAGGAAATGCGTGTCGCCGGTAGAGTATGTGTAATAATATTTGCCGCCGCGCTTGAACATCCACGAAGCTTCGAAGAAGCGCCGCTCGTGATCGCCGCCGAGCACGGGGCTGCCCTTCTCATCGAGGATGACGGCATCGCGCGGAGGCTCCGCCAGTTGCTTCAGGTCATCGGTCATGAGTGCGACCTTCCCTGACAGCGCGGGCTTATCATCCTGCTGCAGGTCGGTATCCGTGCCATTGGGGTTGAAGCTGCCGGTTGCCCAGCGCTGCAATTGTCCGCCCCAGATTCCACCGAAATACATATATGTCCTGCCATCGTCGTCCGTGAAAACGGCGGGATCCATCGAATAAGCAAGTTTGATCGGCTCTGGCTCGGCCTTGAACGGTCCCATCGGATTTTTCGACGTGGCGACACCGATCCTGAATTGGCCAAGACCGCGTGAGTCCAGATTCTTGTCGCGCGCAGGGAAGAAGAGATAATAAGTGCCGTTCTTATATGCGGCGTCGGGCGCCCACATCTGCTTCGATGCCCAAGGAACATCCTTCACATCGAGCGCGACGGGCCCGAGCTTCACCGGCGCGCCGACGCGATCCATCTCCAGCACGATATAATCGTGCATTGCATATTGATTGCCGAGATCGTCGTTCGGGATATCGACGGCGACATCGTGCGACGGATAGACATAGATCTTGCCGTTGAAGACGTGCGCGGAAGGATCAGCCGTGTAGATTTTGGCGGTGAGCGGCTGCGATAGATAATGGCGACCTTCGGGGGACACCGTCGGAATCACAGGCGCTTTGGATCCGGCTGTCGCGCAGGTCGCCAGCGGTAGCAACGAAATGGCAAGCGCCAACTGCCCCAGTTTCGAATTGGCCATGATCCCTCCCAAGGATGATGCTTATATAAATAGTATGAATTCCAAACATGCCGACAGGCCGCGTGGCCACTCACAAGGGTGACCTGTCCTGTTAGCGCTACCAATAGCGTCCCGGTCCGTGGTATCAAGCCATTGACCCGTTCGCCATCACAATTTGGCGCGTAATTCGTTTCGGAACCGTGCGATCCCGTGTAGGTTTCAATTCAGAACATCGACAAACGGAGATGGTACATGGCCGACCTACCGAGTGGCGGCAGCAAGAAAGCTGCTGCCACGCCGCAAAAAGTTTCGGCCAAATCGGCCGTCAAGACGGCGAGTTCAGCCAAGCCGGAAAAAGTGGCGATCACAAAGAAGGATGCCGCTCCAAATTCCACCCGGCCCGCGGCGAAGGCGAGCGCGGCCGTGACCAAGGCCGGCCCGGCAAGGAAGGTATCGGGCGTTGCCCCGAAGAGCAGCGCGAAGGCAGCGGTGAAGGCGGAAAAGCCACCCGCCGCGACGGGCGGACGGCCGATAGCATCCAGGTCCAAAGCCGCATCCACACCCACCCCCAAGGCCGCGCCAGAGAAGGCGGCGAACGCCAGGCCCGCGACGGCTGCGCGCCCGTCACCCAAGCCGGCGGCCGACAAGACATCCAAAGCTTCACCGGCTCCCACCGCCCCGATGTCGCCCGTCAGCGGGCTGTTTGCGGTCGTCGAAGCTTTCTTCGGCGCATTGTTCGGAAACAAGAAGTCGTGAAAGACCGATCCGAAGTCTGATTGGATTTGAAGTGAACGCGCCACGCTTTCGTGTGGAGCAGATCAGCTTCGTCGGGGCAGGATTGGCCGCGCGCTTTCGGATTCTCATGCCAGGTGAAAATTGCCGATCGATCGGCTAGACGGCGCTCATGGGTATTCCGCATTCCGCTTCCGCGCCGGTTTTCAGTTCGTGCGATATCCGGTTGTTCGTGCGGGCGTGGATGTTCGGCTTCGTCATCATCATATTGCTAATCGGCTGACCCGGCGTTGCAGGGCACGCCATCGCAGGCGCGGTGCAGCCGCCAGGAGATCCAGGCGGCGCCAAGACATAGCGCCGCCACGCAGGACAGCGCGTCGACCACCGATACCCCCATGGCGGCAAGGACGACTGCTCCGACCGCGCCAATCACCATCGCGCCCGAATTGACGATGTTGTTTGCGGCCACCGTCCGCGCGGTGTGATCGCTTTCGACAGTCGTCGTAAGGAATGCGTAGAGCGGCACCACGAACATTCCTCCCGTCACCGAGACGCCAAGCAGCGATAGGCCGACCAGCAGAGCGCCGGGATGGTGCGCAAATTCGCTGAACGAATAAAGCGTGCCTTCCGCCGCCGGGATCCAGCGATTGGCGGCGACGACCATCAACAGCACGAACCCGGCCATGGTGAGCACCGATGCCGGAGCGTAGCGGGCGGACACGCGGCCGGCGAGCAGGCGGTTGACGAGCACCGAACCGATCGCGACCCCGATCGAGAAGATAGCCAGGAACAGGCTCGCCACCTGTTTATCCGCGGTGAAGACGTTCTTCACCAATGGCGGAAACTCGATGACCAGCACCGCGCCAATCGTCCAGAACACACTTATCGACAGGATCGCCAGGAACAATCGCGGAATATGCAACGTCGCCGAGACGAGCGTTATCGATGCGCGAATGATATGAATGTCGATCGGCGGCCTTTCGCCCGGCGGGGGGGCGGGGGGTACCTCTCGTGCGGTCAGCCAGCCGATGGCGGCGACCGCCAGCACCATCAACGCCGCCATTTTGGGATTGATCAGGCCAGCGACAATCGTTCCGCCGAGTATCGCGATATACGTGCCCGCCTCGACGAGGCCGGTGCCACCGAGCACTTCCTCGCGCCGCAGATGCTGGGGCAGGATGGCATATTTTATCGGGCCGAAGAATGTTGAATGCGCCCCCATCGCCAGCACGGCGCCGAGCATCAACGGTACCTGTGCGAACAGCAGGCCAGCGGCGCCCACGATCATGATCGCGATCTCGGCCGATTTCACGATGCGCACGATCCGTGCCTTGTCGTGACTGTCGGCGAGCTGGCCCGACAGGGCCGAGAGGAGGAAGAAGGGCAGAATGAAGAGGCCGGTCGCGATCGCGCTGAATGCCGCTTCCTTCTTGGGATCGGAATAGATTGAGTAGGTCGCGAACAGGACCATCGCCTGCTTGAACAGATTGTCGTTGAACGCGCCCAGAAACTGGGTTGCGAACAGCGGCAAAAAGCGGCGTTCGCCCAAAAGCCGGAACGATGTCGTCATCGATGGGCGCTGCGCGCGTCGCTGGTTTTACTCACGGTTCGGGCCCATAGACGATTTCGAATGCCAACACCAAACGCCTTCCGGATCATGATGCGACGTTTTCCTTCCCCGACGACCGGTATCTCGATCGAAACCGCGCGCCTGCGCCTGCGCCAGCACCGGATCGATGACCTCGATGCACGCATAAAGATGACCGGTGACGCCGAAACGACCCGGTTCGTCGGCGGTATCCAGGACCCCGAAGAGAATTGGAACCGGGTGCTACGTTATGCGGGCCATTGGGCGTTGCTCGGCTATGGCATATTCGTAGTCGAAGAACGATCGAGCGGGCGCTTCGCCGGCGAGGTAGGGTTGTTCGAATTGCAGCGGGGTCTCGGCGCTGATTTCGACGGCTTTCCCGAAGCCGGCTGGATGATCGCCGGCTGGGCGGCCGGACAGGGCTATGCCAGCGAAGCGCTGGCCGCCGCGATCGGGTGGCATGAATCCAACCTGGGCCCGAGCCGCATGGTGTGCCTGATCGACCCGGATAATAGCGCTTCGCTACGGGTCGCCGCAAAGACCGGCTTCCAGCCTTTCCGCGATACCGTCTACAAGGATCATGCCGTCATTCTCCACGAGCGCCTTTAATTGCGACCCGTGCCCCTCCCCAAGCGGAATGAGGCGCGCTAGATCAGCGCCATGCTGACGCTGCCCAATATCCTCACCCTGTCGCGTATTGTCGCGATGCCGGTGATGGTGCTGCTCCTCTGGCACCCGAACGCTTGGGACTATGCCGTCGCTTTCGGACTCTATGTCCTGGTTGGGATCACCGATTATTTCGACGGCTATCTCGCGCGGGCACAGGGTGCGGTATCGAAGCTCGGGATCTTCCTTGATCCGATAGCCGACAAGATCATGGTGGCGACGATTATCGTGATGCTGTTGTTCACGCGTGCGATCGACGGACCGGCGGTGATCGCGGCCCTGATAATCCTCGTGCGCGAAATCGCAGTATCGGGGTTGCGCGAATTCCTGGCCGAACTGCGCGTTTCGATGCCTGTCAGCCAGCTCGCCAAATGGAAGACGACCTTCCAGCTGGTGGCGCTCGGTGCGCTGATCCTCGCCGGAGCATTACCTGATCAGGGCTGGATCCTCTGGACCGGCCTGTTCTGCCTGTGGAGCGCCGCCGGCCTCACCGCCGTGACCGGTTGGGATTATCTCCGCGTCGGCCTCAAGCATATGGATTGATGTGAAAATACTCTATTTTGCCTGGGTACGCGAACAAATCGGACTGGACCAGGAAGAGGTCGATCCTCCGATGGACGTCAGGGATATAGCGGGCCTGGTGGCCTGGCTGGCGCTCCGTAGCCCGGCCCACGCGACGGCGTTGTGCGAGCCCGCACGGATCCGCGCCGCCCTCGATAATCATTTTGCCGCGCCCGACGCGCCAATTGCGGGCGCATGTGAGGTGGCGCTGTTTCCCCCGGTTACTGGCGGATGATCGAAGTTCGGCTCCAGTCCGAGGCGTTCGATCAAGGAGCGGAGCTGGCCCGACTGGCGCCGCTCGGCGGCGGCGGCGTGGCGAGCTTCACCGGAATTGTCCGGGGCGACAATGGGCTTTCGGAGCTATTCCTCGAACATCATCCACAGATGACGCTGGCGATGATGCGGGAGCTCGCCGAGCGATCGGCGAGCCGCTGGCACCTGCTTGGAGTGGTGGTCGTCCATCGTTATGGGGCACTCACGCCGGGAGACCCGATCGTTTTCGTCGCCACGGCGGCGACCCACCGCGGCGCTGCCCTTGAAGCCTGTACGAGCCTGATCGATCGGCTCAAGACCGAGGCTCCCTTCTGGAAAAGAGAGCATTTTGCAGATGGCCGCACCTCATGGATCGAACAGCGTGCGTCCGACGCCGTCGCGGCGGCGCGCTGGTTGCGGGACGGCGCCTAAGCCTGTAGGGGGCATGCCTGATTTTTAGGCAGTAGATTTTGTGGCGCGGCTGAAGCCAATATCCATCGGTGACGTAACGATCGATACGCCGGTGATCCTGGCGCCGATGACGGGTGTCAGCGATCTGCCGTTCCGGCGACTGGTCCGCTCCTACGGTTCCGGCCTCAATGTCACCGAGATGATCGCCAGTCAGGCGGCGATCCGTGAGACGCGC
>DATMIP010000055.1:0-4856 GCA_035554515.1 Sphingomonas sp.
CAAGCCGCCCAGCGCTGGCGATATCCTGCGGAAGGGCATCCTCGGCGGGATCGGAATCCCGCGACCATAAGGCCGGAATTTCCGCGGGACGGGGTCTTGCGCTTCGTCCCGCCCCCGACTAGGTTCCGCGCCCTCGCCGAAAGGCGGTGCGCGCCCGTAGCTCAGCTGGATAGAGCATCAGACTACGAATCTGAGGGTCGGACGTTCGAATCGTTCCGGGCGCGCCATTACCCGCTATTCCTCTGACATGAAGCCGCGATTTGCCCGGCAATGCCACCGGCGCAGGATGAAAATCGTCCGGCGGTAAAAGGGCAGGCGCTCGCCGCCGGGGACGAGAGAACCTGCCCCTTCCCGCGCGGGTCAGCGGCCCGCAAGCAGGATCTGGCGCGTTTGACGCGCAGCGACCGCCCGAGTCACCTGCACGCGCGCGTCGCGCAACGTGTGGACCTTGCAGCGATAGGAAGCGAGTTGAGCGAACGGATCGCTCACGTCCTCGGCGCAGACAGAGCGTACAGCGCGAACCAGGCGGCGATCCAGAATCTCCTGGCCCTCGGCCTTGGTAATGTCGAGATCAGCATAGCTGACGCGCGCCTCACGCACGTCTGGAGCCGTCTGGGCCAATGCCGCCGATGGCAGCAGCAGCGCGCCGGCGATCGACAGGAAGAAGAATTTGCGCATGATCAATGTGTCCTTGGATGATGCTTCGCCGGATGCGCTTGTCTGCTCCCGGCCTGGCTCATCTGGACCGCCTGTCGTTATCCCGCCGTCATTTGCAGGCGCAACGCTTCGTCAAAAATGCGTTAGTTGCGGCGGCATTAAAGGAAATTAACGATTGATCATTTGGGAGGCTGGCGTGCGCGCAAACGCTGGCATAGGATCATGCGGGCGGCGCATTCCGCGCTGGGCTCCTAACGAGTGAGGCTGGACCTGGTCACCGCAATGCGCGCGACGGCGATGCCCCGTTCGATCCGCGGTCGACTGATCGCGCTGACCCTTGCGCTGCTGCTACCCGCCGTCATCGTGACATCGGTCCTGTTGTGGGGCGGTTACCGCCAGCAGCGCGCCGCCGCGGAAGAACAATTGGCCGCCACCGCCCGCGCGCTGTCGCTGGTCGTTGATCGCCAGATCGGCCAGAACGCGATCCTGCTCGATGCGCTTGCCACGTCCATGGCGCTTGCCCGAGGCGAATTTGATGCCTTCACCCAGCAGGCGCGCGCCGCCAATGCCGACGGCGCGCGATGGGTGATGGTGACCGACGCCGCGGGCCGGCAACTGGTCAACACGTCGCCCCGCTTCGGTGGACTTCCGGACCGGGCGAGGGAAAGGGTGGCCTATACGTCGCTGGAGCACGGCGTCAGGTTGTGGAACCTTACATCCAGCATTCCCGGTCGACGGCCGGTGGTGGTGCTCGCCAGGACGGTGTCGCTCGAGGACGGGAGGCTCGTGGAGCTCATCGTCGCCGCGCATGCGACGAATTTCCTGAAGGTGTTCGCCGACCAGCAGCTGCCCCAGCGGTGGACGGGCGTTCTCCTCGACGCGGAACGGCGCATCGTCGCGCGCAGTCGCAGCAACGATCTTTTTGTCGGCAGACTGGCCTCGCGGCCCATGCGCGATCGTCTCGCAGCGACGTCCGCGTCGATCGCGCCGACGAAAACGCTCGATGGAATGCCTGTCATCACGGCGTGGACGCACTCGCCGGTCACGGGCTGGACGATGCTGATTGCCGCGCCGCGGAGCGAAATGGCGGCCGGGGCATGGTCGTCGCTGGTTGCCGGCGCGAGCTTCGGGCTGGCCATGCTCGGCATCGGCCTGATCGTCTCGTTCCGCGTCGGGCGGAGCGTCGCGCTTCCCATCTCCCACCTCGCCGAAATCGCGGCCGCCCTTGGGCGCGGCGCGGAGAGCGAGGTGCTGCCGTCGCGGTTGGCGGAAATCGAAGCCGTCCAGAACGCGCTGCACGAGGCCGGCACAGCATTGCGCAGCCGCGAACGCGACCTTCAGGAACTCAACAACAATCTCGAACTGCGCGTGAGCGAGCGCACGCGCGAACTCGCCGAAGCAACCGAGAGCTTGATCCAGGCGCAAAAGATGGAAGCCGTGGGGCGTCTGACCGGCGGAATAGCGCACGATTTCAATAATTTGCTGACTGCCGTTATCGGCAGTGTCGACCTGCTCCAGCGCAACGATAACGACGAACGCACCAGACTGCTGCTCGATGGGGCACGCCAGGCGGCCGAACGGGGTGCCAAGCTCACAGGTCAGTTGCTCGCTTTCTCTCGGCGGCAGCAATTGCGGACGGAGGCTGTGGATGTCGGCCGCGCGGTTGATGGGACGATCGAACTGCTCAAGGGCACGCTCGGCGGCGCGACAAGCATCGTGCGCGTGCCGTCGGCCGGCCTCTGGCCCGCCATGGCCGACCCGACCCAGCTCGATCTGATCATGCTCAATCTTGCGATCAACGCGCGCGACGCAATGCCGGGAGGTGGCTCGATCCTGGTGGAAACGGCGAATGTCACCGTTGGCGAGCCGGCGCGCAACAGCGAGGAACCGGGGCCGGGCGACTATGTGACCATAACGCTGGCCGACCGCGGAACCGGTATGTCGCCCGAAACGCTCGCCCGTGTATTCGATCCGTTCTTCACCACGAAACCGGTGGGCCAGGGCACCGGGCTCGGCCTGCCGCAGGTGCTTGGGGTGCTCAAGCAGCTGGGCGGCGGTATCAAGATCAGAAGCCGGCCGGGCGAGGGGACGAGCGTCACCATATTCCTGCCACGCTCGCGCAATGAGCAGACGATTCGTCCAGACCAGTCAGAAAGCGAGGCTGTCGACCTTCAGGGACTGCACATTCTGCTGATCGAAGACGACCCGGACGTACGCGGCGTCGCTGCCTATATCCTGCGCGAAGCGGGCTGCGTCGTCAGCGAAGCCGAAAATGGCCGGATAGGTGTCGCCATGCTTGCCCAGATCCCCGAGACCGATCTGGTCCTGGTCGATTTCGCCATGCCGGGGATGAACGGCGCGGAGGTAGCGGCTGCAATCCGGCCGCAACGCCCCGAACTGCCGATTTTGCTGATGAGCGGTTATGCCGACGTCGCGGCCCTCTCGTCGATCTGGGATGGACCGCTTATCTCGAAACCGTTCACCGCCGGATCGCTTCGCACCCGAATTGCCAGCGCGATACGCGGGCATCGTGTCACGCGGTTGCGCACGGCGTAAACTCAGGCGTGCCCGCTGGTGGGCGCGAGCAGCCGCACGTCGACACCCGCCGCGGCGAACGCGCGAGGCCAGCGCTTCCCGACAGGTGTTTCGAACAGCAACTCATCGCTCGCCGCTACGGGAAGCCAGCCATGGCGTTGCATCTCCTCGTCGAGCTGATCCTCGCCCCAGCCGGCATAACCGAGCGCGATGAGCCACCGGTCCGGCCCTTCGCCGTCGGCGATCGCCCGTAATATGTCGAGCGTTGTGGTCAGCGACAGAGCCGGCGAAACCTGGAGCGTATCCTCACCCTGCCAATCCGGCGAGTGGAGCACGAAACCTCTCCTGGTATCGACCGGGCCTCCTTCGTGGATCGGCGCGTCGGGCGCGCTTCCGGGCGAGATATCCAGCTGCTTGAGCAAGGCGTGCAGCCCGAGGCCAGGTACGACACGCCCGATACCGATGCCCATCGCACCATCCGGCTGGTGCAGGCACATGGCGATTACCGCCTGCTCGAACCGCGGATCGCCGATACCGGGAAGCGCCAGCAGCAGCTCGCCGGCTAACGAAGTGAAATCAGATGACGACATCAGGCTGTTATAGGGATCGGTCATTGTCCGTCCAACCGTTCCATTCCGCTTCCGAGTTCCCGATCCGACTGTTAGGGGCTTCGAAAAGGAGATCAGACGATGGTGATAGCAGCAGGCGACACTCTCCCCGCGGCCACGCTGGTGCGGATGACCGATGCCGGCCCGGAGAAGATCGAAACCAGGGATTATTTCGGCGGACGCCGGATCGCGCTGTTCTCCGTGCCCGGGGCGTTCACGCCGACCTGCTCGGCCAAGCATCTGCCGGGCTTCATAGAGAAAGCCGATGCGATTAAGGCCAAGGGCATCGACGAGGTAGCCTGCACCGCGGTGAATGACGCGTTCGTGATGGGTGCGTGGGGCAAGAGCGCGGGCGCGGACGGCAAGGTTACCTTGCTCGCCGACGGCAATGGTGACTTCGTCAAGGCGCTGGGCCTCGAATTCGACGGCAGCACCTTTGGCATGGGCACGCGCGGGAAGCGATTTGCGATGGTCGTCAATGACGGCGTGGTCGAAAAACTGTTCGTCGAGGCGCCGGGCGAATTCAGGGTCAGTTCCGCCGAATATATGCTCGCGGAGCTTTGATGCCCTCACCGCGGAGCCTGGCGCATGTGGATGCGCTCGAGGCGCTGTATCGCGACTCGGTAACGATGCTGCGTGGCGCGCTGTCGCTTTATATCGCCAGCGGCCAGCGTCCCGATCCGGCCGCGCGCGCTGGAGGCGCCTTCTGCTACCCGGAGATACGGCTGCGCTACGATGGCTCGCCCTCGTCGACCGCGCCCGGCCGCGCGTTCGGCCGGCTGCATGTCCCGGGGGATTATGCGATCAGTGTGACGCAGCCAGCCTTGTTTCGTGATTATCTGGCCGAGCAACTCGACTATCTGATCGCGGATTATGGGGCCGAGGTCAGCATCGGCCGCAGCGACGAGGAAATCCCCTACCCCTACGTGCTTGACGCGGAGATCGATCTGACGGGCGCCGCCGCGGTCGAACTCGCGCGCATTTTCCCTGCCACAGAGCTCGCACATATCGGTGACGAAATTGCCGACGGCATCGTAAGGCCGGGCAGCGGTCCCC
>DATMIP010000056.1:0-2108 GCA_035554515.1 Sphingomonas sp.
TGTCGCCGTTCAACGCCTGGGTGGTGCTCAAGGGGCTGGAAACGCTCGACCTGCGCATTCGCCGGCAGAGCGAGAATGCGCTGAAGGTCGCGACCTTCCTCGATCGGCGGGTCGCGACCCTCTATCCCGGCCTCGGCAGCCACCCGCAGCATAATCTCGCCATGCGGCAGATGGAGATGGCGGGCACGATCCTCGCGATCAACGTCGATGGGGGACGTCCGCAGGCGCATGGGCTGCTCGACGCGCTCGAGCTGGTCGACATTTCGAACAATATCGGGGATTCGCGCTCGCTGATGACGCATCCGGCGTCTACCACGCACGCCGGCCTGTCCGAAGAGGTCCGCGTGGCGATGGGAGTAAGCGAGGGCATGCTGCGGCTCAACATCGGGCTGGAAGACGCGCAGGACGTGATCGAGGATCTCGATCGAGCATTGAAGGCAGTCGGGCTTTGAGCAGCGCCACGCTCGCCATATTGTTTCCGCACAAAGCGGAGACGCGCGGCATCATGGTACGTGTCTCGGTCAGCTTCCTGCCCGAGCAGTCCGAACCGGCCAGTGGCCGCTGGTTCTGGGCTTATCATATACGGCTTGAAAATCATGGAACGGAGGAGGTTCAGCTCCTCGCCCGCCGCTGGATCATCACCGACGGGCGCGGTACGCGCCATAGCGTCGAGGGCGAGGGCGTGGTCGGCGAACAGCCCGTGCTCGCGCCCGGCCAATCCTATGATTATGTCTCGGGTTGTCCCTTGGATACGCCCACCGGGTTGATGGAGGGCAGCTATCAGATGATCGCCGCCAACGGTGAGATGTTCGACGCGCGCATTCCCCGCTTCCCGCTTGCCGGACCGGAGGTGGCGCAGTGAACCGTGGAGCAAAGGCGTCCCGTCCTCCCTTTGGGGAGGGGAGCAAGACGTGAAGCGGACGCATCTCCCGCTGAACGGCCTTCGCGTACTCGATGCAGCGGCCCGCTATCTGTCCTTCACGCGCGCGGCGGACGAACTGGCGGTTACGCCGGCGGCCGTTGGCCAGCAGATCCGCACGCTGGAAGATGTGCTCGGCGTCGTATTGTTCCGGCGCACGGCGAAGGGGTTGGAACTGACTCCTGAGGGCGCATCCGGGCTGGACGCGCTGCGTCGCGGTTTCCTCGAATTCGAGGAAGCGGTACGCGCGATGCAGTCGCAGCAATCGTCGAAACGGCTGACGATCGCGGCGCCGCGTGATTTCACCGCCAAATGGCTCGCCGCGCGGCTGGCCGATTATGGGCGTACCGACCCCGAGCTTGGTTTCGCGATGGTGGCATCCGGCGAGGGGCTCGATTTCACCCAGGCCAATCTCGATCTCGCAATATGTCTCGCCGCCGACAAGGGCGAGCATGAGGGGCTTGAACTGGGTGGTCACGATTATGTTACCGTCGGCAGGCGCGATGGACCTGATCGCGCGATCGGCTGGCCCGGCTGCCCCCAGGAGGGAGGGGAGGCAGTGGTTACGGTCGCCGATGCCGGTCTCGCAATCGATGCCGCCGCCGCCGGACTCGGCCGGGCGACCGTGCCGGGCTTGCTGGCCGAAGCGGACATCGCAGCGGGCCATGTTGAACTGTTCGGGCGCGACCAAGGACCGAACGGCTACTGGCTGATCGCCCCCGTGCCCCAATGGCGGCAGAAAAAGGTCAAGGCGCTGGTTGCCGCACTGGTTAGCTGAAGAGCTGCGCCAGCCGAACGTGGGGACCGGGGAAGGCGCGCCGACCGCAGATAATATTCAGGCGCCGATCGCATTTTCTCGATGGGTCGATGTCCTGCCTGCCCCGTAAGCTTGCGCGCTGTTGCTAAAGATCCGCCACAGCTGAACGGGCAGCTGTTTGGATAGCTGCACCCGCACCCGTAATCGCCGCCACTCTTCGCTCGCTTGCGGGCGGCCGGCAGATGGCGGTGTGGTCGCGCGTCGGCGACGAATCGGCACCAGCCCGTGCAGCGTCCCACTTTGTGCTTAATGGCGTTTTCAATGCCAGCTGCTAGGGATGCTTTGGCAAGCACCAACGTGCTCGCCACCCACACCCTGGGCGACAAGCCCGAAATTTCTAGAGATCTACTCGACCTATCATGACCTATTATA
>DATMIP010000057.1:0-2889 GCA_035554515.1 Sphingomonas sp.
GTCGTCGATCCGCTCAAGATCATCCCCGAGAGCGGCGCGGACATCTTGCGGCTGTGGGTTGCCAGCACCGATTATTTCGAGGACGTGCGGATCGGCAAGGAGATCCTCGCCGGGACTTCGGACGCCTATCGCAAGCTGCGCAACTCATTCCGCTATCTGCTCGGCGCGCTCGACTGCTTCACCGATGAAGAGCGGATCGACGCGGCCGACATGCCCGACCTCGAGCGTTATATTCTGCACCTGCTGACGGCGCTGGATGCGGAGCTGAAAAGCGCTACAGAGGCGTTCGAGTTTAATCGCTATGCGCGCGCGCTCAGCGATTTCTGCAACAATGATCTGTCGGCCTTCTTCTTCGATATCCGCAAGGATTCGCTCTATTGCGATGCGCCGTCGGATCCGAAGCGCCGCGCCTACCGGACCGTGCTCGACACGTTGTTCCATGCCTTGGTGCGCTACGCCGCGCCAATCCTCTGCTTCACCGCCGAGGAAGTATGGGGCACGCGCTTCGCTGATGCCGGATCGGTCCATTTGCTCGAATGGCCGGAGGTCGATTCCGCCTGGGCCGATGCGCGGCTGGCCGAGCAATGGGCCGAGCTGCGCGTCCTGCGCCAGATCGTCAGCGCCGAGATCGAGCCCAAGCGTCGCGACAAGGAGATCGGCTCCAGTCTCGAGGCGAAGGTCGTGATCGGGCTGCCCGACGATCGCGATCGGCCCAATATAACGCATGACGAATTGAGCGAATTGCTGATCGTGTCCGAAGCGATGATCGACACGGTTGCACATGGCTCGGTCGCGATCGTCCACCGCAGCGATTATCATAAATGCGGCCGCTGCTGGCGGTTGCTTCCCGAGGTGGTCGAGGATGGTGATCTGTGCGGGCGGTGTACGGAGGTAGTGGGTGAGTGAGCGGGGCGTCACCCCAGCGCAGGCTGGGGTCTCAGGCGGTGGCGTACAACCTCATGAGATGCCAGCCTTCGCTGGCATGACGGAGGCAGCATGACCCGCCGCTCGATCGGCTGGGCCGTCGCTATTCTGGTCCTGTTCATCGATCAGCTGGCCAAATGGTTCGTGACCGGCCCGATGCATCTGGCCGAGAGGGACATGGTTGAGATTCTGCCGATCTTCCGCCTGCAATGGGTCGCCAATCATGGCATATCGATGGGATTCCTGCCCGCAAACAGCGACGGTCAGCGTTGGGCGCTCGCCTTCGTCACGGCGGCAATTGCGGTGTTCGTGGCCGTCTGGCTGGCGCGCGAGAGGCGGCCAATGGACAGCGTCGCGCTCGGGCTGGTGCTCGGCGGCGCGCTCGGCAATATCGTCGATCGGGTGCGGCTGGGCTATGTGACTGACTTCCTGAACCTTCACTTTGGCGCATGGTCGCCCTTTTATGTCTTCAATATTGCCGATGCTGCGATTAGCGTCGGCGTAGCCCTGTTGGTGCTGCGCGCCTTTGTGACGCGCGACGCGCCCGCCCCTGCGGAGAGAAAAGATGGTCAAGCGTAAACTGGCGGCGCCCAAGCTGCTCATGGGCGTGCCGCTGGCGATGTTGTTGCTCGCCGGCTGCCACAGCGGCCCCAAAGGCGGCGTGTTCGCGTCGCGCAAAGGCGTGCCCGACGAATTTGCGGTCGGCCGCGCCGCGCCGCTCACCGTGCCGCCCGATTTCGCGCTCGTGCCGCCGAAGCCCGGCCAGCCGCGCCCGCAGGAGGCCGACAGTTCGACCCAGGCGCTCAACGCTTTGTTCGGTGGCCAGCGTCCGGTGAGCCAGGGCGAGGCGGCGCTGACCGCCGCCGCCGGTCCGCCGCCGCCTCCCGGCATCCGCTCCGAAGCTGGCGACTCGAACACGACCACGGTGAACAAGGGATCGAACACACAGGCGATCCTGAAGGCGCCGCCGTCGACCGATCCATCGGCCAACGCCACCACGCCGAAGTGAGATGAGCGTGCGGGAAAGCGGCGTCGACGCGGTCGACCTCGTCATCCTGCCGCCGTCGCGCGATCTGGGCGACGGCTTCACGGTGCGCCGTGCATTGCCGCAGCCGCAGCGGCGCATGGTCGGGCCGTTCATCTTCTTCGATCAGATGGGCCCGGTCGCGCTGCGCGACGGCCAAGGCCTCGACGTCCGTCCGCATCCGCATATCGGGCTCGCCACGATCACCTACCTGATCGAAGGCGAGATCATGCATCGCGACAGCCTCGGCTCGGTCCAGCCGATCCGCCCGGGCGAGGTCAACTGGATGACCGCCGGCAGCGGCATCGCGCATTCCGAACGCAGCCCCGATAGCGCACGCCACGGGAATGCGGGCCTGTTCGGCCTCCAATTATGGGTCGCCCTGCCCGCGGCGCACGAGGAAAGCGCGCCCAGCTTCGCGCACCATGGCAGCGCCGACATTCCGTCGGGCGAAGTGGATGGGGTCGTCGTGCGTCAGATCGTCGGCGCGATGGACGGGCTGGTTTCTCCGGTGAAGACCCTGTCGGACATGATCTACGCGGAGATCGTGATGACGCCGGGGTCGCGCTACCGCATTCCCGGCGAACAGATCGAGCGCGCTTTCTATCTGGTCGAAGGCGCGGTGACGGTCGAGGGGCAGCCATTCGGCCCAAGCGAGCTCGTCATCCTCAAGCCGCATGCCGAAATCATCCTGGCCAGCGAAACCGGCGCGCGGCTGTTCATCGTCGGCGGCGAGCCCTTTCCGGAGCAGCGTTTCATTTACTGGAACTTCGTTTCGAGCCGACCCGAACGGATCGAGCAGGCGAAGCAGGATTGGCGCGACCAGCGCTTCGCGCCGGTTCCGGCCGAGGATGAGTTCATCCCCCTGCCCGACGATCCGCCGCCGGTGCGCTACCCTTAGACTTCAGGTTTTACCAGGGTGATGTATGTAAAGCCCCTCC
>DATMIP010000058.1:0-23205 GCA_035554515.1 Sphingomonas sp.
CCACACCGATTTGTGGAAGACGGAAGGGCTGAAGCAGGCGCTCGATCTCCATGGCTTTGACGCGGCCTTTGGCGGGGCGCGTCGCGACGAGGAGAAGAGCCGCGCCAAGGAGCGGATCTTTTCGTTCCGCTCGGCCAACCATCGCTGGGATCCCAAAAACCAGCGCCCCGAACTGTGGCGGCTCTACAATGCGCGCAAGGCCAAGGGGGAAAGTATCCGCATCTTCCCCATCTCGAACTGGACCGAACTCGACATCTGGCAATATATCCACCTCGAGAAGATCGAGATCGTGCCGCTCTATTTCTCCGCGCCTCGGCCCACCGTCGAGCGCGACGGGCTGATCCTGATGGTCGACGACGATCGTTTTCCCCTCAAGCCGGGCGAAACGCCGGTTGCGCGCTCCATCCGGTTCCGCACGCTCGGCGATTACCCGCTGACCGGCGCCGTCGAAAGCGAGGCCAGGACGCTTCCCGACGTGATCCAGGAAATGCTGCTCACGACCACGTCGGAACGCCAGGGTCGCGCGATCGACCATGATCAGGCGGCCAGCATGGAAAAGAAGAAGCAGGAGGGCTATTTCTGATGGCGGAGCCTTCCTCCTACGAAGCCGACAGTCTGATCGCCGAGGATATCGACGCCTATCTCGATCGGCATCAGCATAAGAGCCTGCTTCGCTTCATCACATGCGGCTCTGTTGACGATGGAAAATCCACTCTTATCGGTCGTTTACTGTACGATTCGAAGATGATTTTCGAAGATCAGCTGGCGACGCTCGAGGCGGATTCGAAGCGCGTCGGTACCCAAGGCCAGAATATCGATTTCGCCTTGCTGGTCGACGGTCTTGCCGCCGAGCGCGAGCAGGGCATCACGATCGACGTCGCCTATCGCTTTTTTTCGACCGACCGGCGCAAATTCATCGTCGCCGACACGCCGGGGCATGAACAATATACGCGCAACATGGTCACCGGCGCCTCGACCGCCGACCTCGCGGTGATCCTGATCGACGCGCGCAAAGGCGTGCTCACCCAGACCAGGCGTCATTCCTACCTCTGCCACCTGATCGGCATCCGCAACATCATACTCGCGGTAAACAAGATGGACCTGATCGACTATGATCAGACGCGCTACGACGCGATCGTCGAAGCTTATCGCGTCTTTGCCAATTCGATCGGCATCGAAAGTTTCGTGGCCCTTCCGATCTCCGGTTTCGTGGGTGATAATATCACCGCGCCCTCGCCGAATATCGCCTGGCATTCGGGACCGCCCCTGATGGAATATCTTGAGACGGTCGAGCTCGACGCCGATGCCGATCGCGCCAAGCCGTTTCGCCTGCCGGTGCAGTGGGTCAACCGCCCCAATCTCGATTTTCGTGGCTTTTCCGGGCTGATTACCGGGGGCACAGTCAAGCCGGGCGACGCGGTGCGCATCCTTCCAAGCGGCAAGACCTCGACGATCGCACGCATCGCCACCTTCGACGGCGATCTCGATGAGGGCGTCGCCGGCCAATCGGTGACGCTGACGCTTGCCGACGAGGTGGATTGCTCGCGCGGGGACGTCATCGCCGCTGCCGGCGATCCGCCGGAAGCCGCCGATCAGTTCGAGGCGACGATTATCTGGATGGCCGATGAGGAGATGCTTCCGGGACGCTCCTACTGGCTCAAGCTTGGCACGCAGACCGTAACCGCCAACATCCAGCCGCCGAAATATCAGATCAACGTCAATACGATGGAGCACCTCGCTGCCAAAACGCTCGAACTGAATGCGATCGGCGTCGCGAACCTGTCCACTGATCGTGCCCTCGTGTTCGAATCCTATACCCAGAGCCGCGATCTCGGCGGCTTCATCCTGATCGACAAGTTCACCAACGCCACCGTCGCCGCGGGGATGATCCACTTCTCGCTCCGTCGCGCCCAGAATGTCCACTGGCAGGCAACCGACGTGACGCGCGAGCGGCGTGCGGCACTGATGCGCCAAAAACCGGCCGTCTTATGGTTCACCGGTCTTTCGGGTGCGGGCAAATCCACGATCGCCAATCTGGTCGAAAAGAAGCTGGCGCGGATGAACCGCCACACCTTCCTGCTCGACGGCGACAATGTCCGCCACGGACTCAACCGTGATCTGGGCTTCACCGATGCCGACCGGGTCGAGAATATCCGCCGCGTCGGCGAGGTCGCACGGCTGATGACCGACGCCGGCCTGATCGTTATCACCGCCTTCATCTCCCCCTTCCGCGCCGAGCGCGAGATGGTGCGGCAGATGCTGCCCGAGGGCGAATTCATCGAAGTCTTCATCGACACGCCGCTTGCCGAAGCCGAACGGCGCGATGTGAAAGGTCTTTACGCCAAGGCGCGCGCCGGGAAGCTCAAGAATTTCACCGGGATCGACAGCCCCTATGAAGCGCCCGAGGGAGCGGAACTCACGATCGACACCGGCGAGCTGACGCCGGATCAGGCGGCGGACCGGATCGTCGACTATCTGCTCGATCGCTGACCCGCATTGCGCCAGCGCGCGAAGTCGACCACCTGCCGCGCCACCAGGGCGATCTGGTCGCCGATCCGCGCGTCCAGCGCGAGGCCGTCATTTTCGAACACCTTGCCCTCCGCCACGAATGCCGCGCCGTAGGGCGTCGGCCAGGCCCGAAGCGCGTGCGCGATCGAACGGAGCGTGACGAGGGTCGTGCCACAGGCAAGCCAGCCGAAAGCGCTGACGATCGCCCCGAAAGCGCAGCCATCGAGATAAGGCCGTTCGTCGCCCGATAGATCCTCGAGCAGGTCCAGCGCGTTCTTGATCGGGCCGGTGATACTGCCGTGATAGCCGGCCGAAGCCACGATCACGCCGTCGCATTCACGCACCGCGGCCACGAACGCGCACTCATCCTGCGTGCGGTCGGTCCGTCCAGGCACGTAGAGCGGCAGCCCGGCAATCAGGGCACCGTCGATCAATCGCGTACGGGCCCCCAGCTCTTCCGCGGCGCGCAAGGCGCATCGCACCGCCAGCTCGCTGGTCGAATTCGGGCGCGACGTGCCGCCGATGCCGATGATCAGGGGTGAATAAGATGCACTCAAGACGGCGTCTCCCCTTCCCGCCTAGCCGCGCGGTCGCAGGGGCGCAACGCCCGCATCAGCGCCCGCCCTCTCCGGGCAGGTCCTGATCTTCAGCGCACCAGCAATTCCGAATTGATGTCGGCTACCGTGGTGCAGCCGGTCAACGACATGGCAACACGCATCTCGGCCTCGAACAGGCGCAGCACATGATCGATCCCAGCCTCGCCGCGCGCCGCGAGGGCATAGATCCATGCCCGGCCAAGAAGCACGCCTTTGGCTCCCAGCGCCATCATCCGGACAACGTCGAGGCCCGATCGGATGCCGCCATCGGCGAGCACGGTCAGCCGGTCACCTACTGCGTCCACAATCGGCGGCAAGGCCCTGGCGGTCGACAAAACACCGTCCAGCTGGCGCCCCCCGTGGTTCGAGACGACAATCCCGTCGGCGCCAGTGTCAGCGGCCGCGCGGGCATCATCAGGATCGAGAATTCCTTTGATGATCAGGGTTCCATCCCAAATTTCTCGGACGAATTCGAGATCGAACCAGGTACAGCTCGGGTCGAAATTGTCGCGCATCCAGCCGAGAAAATCCTCCAGGCCGGAGCGCTTGCCGAGAACGGGAACGACATTGCCAAGCTGGTGCGGCCGCCCGCGCATTCCGACATCATAGGCCCAGCCGGGTTTGCCCAGCGCCTGCAGTGTCCGACGCAGGCCGCCGCGCAGCCCGGGGGCGCCGGCCATGCCCGAACGCAGATCGCGGTAGCGCGAACCCGGCAGCGGCATATCCACCGTGAACATCAGCGTAGTGCAGCCCGCAGCCTTCGCGTGCGCGATCAGATCGGCCATGAAACCCCGATCGCGGATCATGTACAGCTGGAACCAGAATGGCGCGGGGCTCGCTCTGGCGACCTCGGCGATCGGACAAGCCGATACGGTCGACAGACAGAAGGGGATGCCCGCTTTTGCCGCGGCTCGCGCGGCCTGGGTTTCGCCGCGTCTGGCCATCATTCCTCCCAGCCCGATGGGGCCGAGCGCGATCGGCAGGCTGAGCCGTTCGCCGAACAATATCGTCGTGAGATCGATATGCGAAACGTCGCGCAACACGCGCTGACGCAGGGGGACCGCCTCCAGATCGCACACATTTCGGCGCAGCGTCACCTCGGCATAGGAGCCGCCGTCGATATAATCGAACAGGAAACGCGGCAGTCGGCCCCGCGCGAGCTCGCGATAATCGAGCGCGGAAGCAGCCTTTCTCATCGAACGAACATGGCCCGGGTGAATATCCCAACGATCGAACCGCAGCTGCGGCAGATGTTCCGGCGTCGTGCTAACCCAGCTATCCTGCCCTGACCAGCCATAGCGCCGCCCGCGAAGGCCAGCCGGGCTGTCTTGCACGTCACACACTGGATCGGCCTGTGGCGCCGATCCGGGCAATCGCGGCTACAATGGAAAAAGCCCCGGAAAACTCTTCGTTTTCCGAGGCTTGATCTGGTGGGCGTGGCAAGGATTGAACTTGCGACCCCTGCGATGTCAACACAGTGCTCTACCACTGAGCTACACGCCCACCGAGCGCTGATGAATCGCGCTCGAAACGGGGTCCGGCGCTGTTAGCGGAGGGGTTTGCTCCACGCAACCCGTTCGGCGTGAAGCCTTAAAGGTCGGCCGCGCTGCCGAGCTGAAACATGCGATCGACCTCCAGCACGAGATCGCGCAGGTGGAACGGCTTGGACAATACCTTGGCTTCGGGCGGCATCGCGCCATTTTGCAGCGTGACCGCGGCAAAGCCGGTGATGAACATGACACGCATTTCAGGATGAAGCGCGGACGCACGCTGGGCGAGTTCGATGCCGTCGAGCTCGGGCATGACGATGTCGGTCAGCAGCAGGTCGAACGTCTCGTGCTGCAGCAAGGCAAGCGCCGCGATGCCGCTCTCTACCGCCTTGACCGCATAACCGGTGCGCTCCAGCGCGCGGGCGAGATATTCCCGCATGGAATCGTCGTCCTCGGCAAGAAGGATACGGATCATCGACTACTCCGAACGACCAAAGATTAATGCTGCTCCGGTAGAATATTACCGGAAATGATTAACAAATCCTAACCGAACGCGCGCGCTTTGCGGAAAACGACACTCCTGATAGCCTAAAACGCTTCGCCGCGCAGCGATTTCCATCTACGATACGATATGATTGTGCCGCAGTCGCAGCGATCGCGCCCCTTCGAGCGATTGGGGCCGTCCCGCGCCGAATCGCCCCTGGTCTGCGCGGTGCCGCATGCCGGCCGGAATTATCCGCCAACGCTGCTGGCAGCGAGCGCCGTACCCCACATCGTCCTGGAACAGCTTGAGGATCGCTATGCCGACCTGCTCGTAGAGGAGGCGGTCGCCCAGGGCGCGGTGGCGATCGTGGCGAGGGTCGCGCGCGCATTGATTGACCTCAACCGTGGCGAGGACGACCTCGACCCGGCGCTGCGCGACCCTCCCAACAGCGGACCGCCGCAAAGTGCGCGGGCGCGCTCCGGGCTCGGATTATTGCCGACCCGGATCGGGCGCCGCGCCTTATGGCAGGAACTGCCCACGCCCGCGTCGGCCGCCCGGCGCATCGCGACGATCCACCAGCCATATCATCGTGCCATTGCCGAGGCGTTGGACGATGCGTGCCATCGATTCGGCCACGCGGTGCTGATCGATTGCCATTCCATGCCCACCTTATGCGGCGTCGGCGCGGCGAGAATCGTCATTGGCGACGGCCACGGCCGGTCGGCGGGCAAGGGTGTTGCGGCGGCCGTAGCGCAGACAGCGCGCAAACTCGGTTTAACCACCGCGCTCAACGCTCCGTACGCCGGCGCGCACAGCATAGCGCATCACGGCCGGCCGGCGGACAATATTCATGCGCTGCAGATCGAGATTGATCGATCGCTCTACCTCGAAAGCGACCTGCGGACGCCCTCTGCCGGGCTTCAACGCACCAGGGCTCTGGTCACGGCACTCGCGCTTTGTGCCGTCAGGGCCACGCGGCCGCCATTTGCCATCGCCGCCGAATAATCCGCCTGAAGCGGCCTCGAGCCGCGGCGCTTGCCCCCAATGAAAAAAGCCACCCCGTGCTTTCGCACGGAGTGGCCAAGGTTCAGGGAGGAAGCGCGCCGAAGCGCGCTAATGCCCGGCCGCGAAAGGGGAACACGGCGGGACATCAACATAAGAATAGGGTACGGGCCAAATGGTTTCAAGGGTTCGGCCTTTTGCCCGAAAAAACGCCCGCGCGGCTAGGCGATCGGCATAACCGGCTGGGGTGGAATTTTGCCCTGCTCCATCTGTCGCGCGAACACATCGCTCACCAGGCTGAGCGAGAACAGATGAGTATAGAGCAGCCCGAGCATCCCGTTCTGATTCATCTTGCGCAGCTGATCGCCACGCAGTTCGCGCAGCTTCTCCTCATTGACCATCCCGAAGCCGCGATAGGTGAAGGGCGTCGGGCTCGACTGGTGCTGGATGGTAAGTTCGCCATCCTCCAGCAATCCGGTCTCGGCCAGATCCTTTGTGAAGGCGGACGTGCGCTGGGCCGCGATCTCGAACTGCTCACAGAAAGCAAGCATGTCCTTGACCGGCTGGGCGGGCTCGCCCTCATCGGTAAACAGGCGCTGCCCATCCTCGAATTCACCGATAAGACCCGGCGTCGGATCAAAGCAGAGCGACATCTCGTCGCTGTCGGGCCTCAGCCGGGCCAGCAGGAAGGGGAAACGGCGGATGAAGGCGGGCAGATAGGTGTTTTCGCGGTATGAGCCATCGGCGTTGACGAAGACATTGACGCCCTCGTTAAGGCCCATGAGGGCCAGCGGCACCGGCTCCGGCCCCATTGAGAAGACGATCGGGAAGAAGCGCTGGGCGACCGGAAATTCGTCGACGGTCACCGGTATCGCGTGAATCTTCGAAATGAACTCGAGCGAGGTGAGCTGCCGCACACTCCAATTGGCATGATCCTGGCTCGAAAGGGGCACCAGATCCTGGTACAGCATCGGAAGGCCCGACAGCCCGGGAACGCTCGCCATATCGAAAAACTCTCCTGAATAGCGCGCGGCATATCGACCGCCGCGCTCGAACGCGCGCTCTATTGGCTCGCGCGCACGGTGGCAACCTGGGCGACTGGCGGAACAAGTTTGCCCGGGTTCATGATACCCGCCGGATCGATCGCATTCTTGATCGCGCGCAGCGCCGACAACCGCACCGGCCCGGCGGTACGCGCGAATTCGGCGAGTTTGAGCTGGCCGATACCATGCTCCGCCGAAAGCGATCCCCCGCTCGCCGCGACCAAATCGTGAACGAACGCGCTGACGGCGCCCCCTTCCGTGTCGAGCCAAAGGCGCCCATCCGCGTCGACCGGCGGCTGGACGTTGAAATGGATGTTACCGTCGCCGAGATGGCCGAAGGCAAGCACGCGCGCACCGGCGAACCGGGCCTCGACCGCCGTGCGCGCCGCGATCAGAAAGTCTGGCATTGCCGAAACCGGAACGGATATGTCGTGCTTGGCGGCGGGGCCATCGACACGCTCAGCCTCGGCGATGCTTTCACGCAGTTTCCACAAGGCATCCGCCTGCGCCTCGCTGCCGGCCACAACCGCATCCTGCACCAGCCCGCTTTCCATCGCCTGGCCAAGCAGCGTAGCAAGCCTGTCAACGGGATCGGGAGCGCCGGCCGGCGCGGTCGATTCGATCAGGACATTCCAGACCGTGTTTCGCGCAAGCGGGGGCCGCGTACCGGGAATGTTCCGCAGAACCATGTCGAGCGCGTTCGCGGGCATCGCCTCGAAGCTTTCGATCGCCTCGCCGGTCGCCCCCTCCAGGCGCCGCAGCAGGGCGAGGGCGGCATGCGGCCCCTCCAAACCCACCCACGCCACCGCGCGTTCGCCGATTGCCGGGACGAGCCGCAGGCTCGCGGCGGTGACGACGCCGAGCGTCCCCTCCGCGCCGATCATCAATTGACGCAGATCGTAGCCGCGATTGTCCTTGCGCAAGGCCGACAGACCATCGAAGCGCTCGCCCGAGGGAAGCACCGCCTCAATGCCCAGCACGAGGGCGCGCATCGTACCAAAACGCAAAACCTGCGTGCCGCCAGCATTGGTCGAAATCAGGCCGCCGATCGTCGCGCTGCCCTTGGCCCCCAGGCTGAGCGGAAAGCGACGGCCGATCCGCTCGGCGGCGGCGTGAAGATCGCTCAATATCACACCAGCCTCGGCCACCGCGACATTGTCCTCTGGAGAAAGGCTGCGGATCGCGTTCATCCGACGCAGCGAAAGCAACAGCGCGTTTCCTTCGACCGACGGGGTCGCACCGGCAACCATCGAACTGTTGCCGCCCTGGGGAACGATGGCGACCCGCGCTTCGGCCGCCAGGCGAACGATGTCCTCCACTTCGGCCGTACTGGCGGGCGACAGCAGGGCACGGGCCTGCCCGCGGATGCGCCCGCGCCAGTCGCTCAGCCATGGTTCCATTATCGCCGGATCGCGGGTGAAGCCCTTGGGTCCAAGCCGCCGTTCGAGCGCGGCCAACATTGTTGCGTCGGGAACACAGGTCATCGGGCGTCTATAAACCGCGGACTTGGCGGGAGGCCAGTTCATCCGCCATTAAAGCCGCAGGGGGAACGGGCAAATACATTATGTGGCTCGAATCGTGACGCTGCTGATTCTCGCCGGCGCCCTGATCGCGCTGAGCCCGGTCGCGCCCGGCCCGGCCGTCCGTTCCGACGGCTCGATCGAGCTGGCGCAACTCACTTTCCGCTCGCGCGTCGTGGTCCGCGTCCAGACTTCATCGCTGAGCCTGCCGGTTGTGCAACTGCGTGAAAAAAAGGGACCGCGCTGTATCGCCATCGAGGAGATTCTCGCGGCGGGCGTCCTTGCGCGAAGTTCGGTCGATATCGTGATGCGTGGCGGTTTCCGGATGCGCGCGCGTTTTTCCGCATCCTGCCCCGGCCTAGATTATTATAGCGGCTTTTATCTGGTTCCTTCCACCGACGGTAGAATATGCGCGGGCCGCGATCTTTTTCGTGACCGCGCGGGTGGAGAATGCGCGATCGAACGGTTCCGGAAGCTCATCGCCAGCCGCTGAAGCGCGTTTAGCTTGACAGTCGGGTCGCTTTCGTCCCTAGCAAAACAGCCGGTAGCGGCGCGATTGATGCGCGCCCGCAGGCTTTAGCCCGGACGCCCATGACCTTCGCCGACCTCGGCCTATCAGACGAATTGCTGCGCGCCATCACGGAGAGCGGCTACACCGACCCGACGCCTATCCAGGCAGCGGCAATCCCGGCTGTCCTGATGAACCGCGACCTGATCGGCATTGCCCAGACCGGAACGGGCAAGACGGCGTCATTCGTATTGCCGATGATCGACATTCTCGCCCATGGCCGCAGCCGCGCGCGCATGCCGCGCTCGCTGATCCTGGAGCCGACCCGCGAACTGGCGGCGCAGGTCGCCGAAAATTTCGAAAAATACGGCAAATATCACAAACTCTCGATGGCGTTGCTGATTGGCGGCGTGAACATGGGCGAGCAGGTCTCGGCATTGGAAAAGGGCGTCGACGTATTAATCGCGACGCCCGGCCGCCTGATGGACCTGTTCGGCCGGGGCAAGATATTGCTGACGGGCTGCTCGCTGCTGGTCATCGACGAAGCCGATCGGATGCTTGACATGGGATTCATTCCCGACATCGAGGAAATCTGCACGAAGCTCCCGGCGACCCGCCAGACTTTGCTGTTCTCGGCCACCATGCCGGCGCCGATCAAGAAGCTCGCCGACAAGTTCCTGTCCAACCCAAGGCAGGTCGAGGTCACGCGCCCCGCCACGGCGAATACCTCGATCGAGCAGGCGCTGGTCGAGACGTCATCGCGCGGGAAGCGCGAAACGCTGCGCCGCCTGCTCAAGGCGGACGATCTCAAGACCGCGATCATCTTCTCCAACCGGAAGACGACCGTTCGCGATCTGGCCGAATCGCTGCGCCGAAGCGGTTTCGCCGCGAGCCAGATCCATGGCGACATGGAGCAGTCGGAGCGCATCCGTGAGCTCGACCGGTTCAAGGCCGGCGAAATCAACATCCTCGTCGCATCCGACGTTGCCGCCCGTGGCCTCGACATCAAGGGCGTCAGCCACGTCTTCAATTTCGACATTCCCTGGCATCCGGACGATTATATCCACCGCATTGGCCGCACCGGTCGCGCAGGGGCGACCGGGAAGGCCTTCTCGCTGGTGACGCCCGAAGATGCTGAAGCGGTCGAAAATATTGAAAAACTGACCGGGATGAAGATTCCGCGCATCGGCCAGGACGATCGCGTGGATTCGGCCGAAGCCGCACCGCCGGCAGCCGCCGCTTCGACGACAGAACGCGCGCCCCGCGCCCGCCGGGAACGTCGCCCCCCCGAAAAGAAGTCCGCGCCCGAACCTTCGAATTCCGCTTTGAAGACGCCCGTGGCCGAAAGACCGGCGACCGCGGGCGGTCTCCGTCCCGAACGCGCGCGCCGCGTCGAATCGGCCCGCCCTGATCCGGAACCGGGTGATTCGTCACCCGCCGATGACGGCTGGAATGGCCCCGTGCCCGGCTTCCTCGCGCATGGTTTCGGGTCCCTGCGCGAAAAATAGCGGCCAAATCGTGCGTGGTGGGCCCGGCAGGACTCGAACCCGCAACCAAGCCGTTATGAGCGGCCGGCTCTAACCAATTGAGCTACAGGCCCACGCAGCGGTCCGTTAGCGGAGGCGGCTTGCCGGTGGCAAGAGCGCTTCGCAACGTTTCTGGGCTACGATGTTGCGCGGCCCGGAAATTATATTATGCAGTTACCCGAAATAGAAACGGGATGATGCGGAGATGGCCGCTGCGGCTACAATTGATGAGCTCGACCGGTCGATCCTCGAAATCCTGCAGGAGGAAGGCCGGATCACCAACGTGGAATTGGCCAGCCGGGTAGGTCTTACCGCCCCGCCCTGCCTGCGTCGCATGCGTGCGCTGGAGGAAGCTGGCGTGATTCGCGGTTATCACGCCGAGCTGGACGCCGGTCAGCTCGGCTATGGTATCATGGTATTCGCCTTGGTCAGCCTTCGCAGCCAGGCCGAGGACGCCCTGAGGGCTTTCGAATCGCATGTCGCCGAGCTCCCCGAGGTCCGCGAATGCCATATGCTCAACGGTGAGATCGATTTCATTCTCAAGATCGTCGCGCACGACCTTCAGTCGTTTCAGGCGTTCCTGACGTCAAGGCTTACGCCCGCGCCGAACGTCGCCAGCGTCAAGACCTCGCTGACCATCCGCACGTCGAAAGTGTCGTGCGGCATCCCGGTCGATCCCGCCTGATATCCTGAATATTCCCCGAGGGGCGTCCGATCCCTCCCTGCAGTTTCGTATCGCGGAGCCCGATTCGCGACCCAGGCTGAGTTCAGCCTGGGTCGATCAACGTGCAGGCCCGATCAGGCCGCCGGCTTGTTGGGAATCGTCGGGTGGTCGAGATGGATCATCCAGAAATCGGCGACGGCTTTTTTGGGGCCGGTCACTGCGGCGAAAGCCGTTTTGGCGCCGGCCGTGTCCCCGGACAGCGCCGTTGCCCAGCCCAGATGCAGGTTCACAAGATTGGGATCGACCCCGCCCTTGGCGAGCGCGACCTTGTAAAGCTCGATCGCCTGCGGATATTGGCCATAACCGACATAGGCGTCAGCGGTGCTGAGCGCGGATCGTCCGTTGGCGGCCGCGCGCGCAGCCTTGTCGGCATTGGGCAACGAGGCCTTGTCGGCCGCAACCTTGCCCTTGACGATATTCATGACGTCCGCGGCGTCATTCTTGCCCGAGAGATTGACGATGCCCTTGGCGTTGCCTTCCTGCAGTACCGACATGGCTTCATTCGGGAAGCGCAGATATACATATTCGGCATATTCGCGATAATCGGCGTCGCCCGAAAGCGCGTCAGCGGCGCGCATCAGACGCAGGACGTCGACGCGGCTTTCATTATCCAGCTTGAACTGTTCCGCGTAAATCTGGAGCGCGGCAACCCAATTGCGCTTCTGCGGATCGGATGCGACCCAGCGCTTGCTCAATTCGAGCGTCGCCGCGTTCACGGCGGGAATGTCGGCCGGAGCGGACTTCGATCGATACCCTATCGTAAGGCCGCGCTGAAACCAGTCATTCGGGACCGGCTGGCCAGCCGCAGAGAGCTTGGCGATCGCCTCGTTAAGTATCGTCAGCGCCTGCAGCGTCTGACCAGTCGCTGCCATGGCTTCCACCAATGAGGGCGCAACTTCCACGTCGGTCGAGCCCGCCGCCTGTGCCGCGCGGAACGCCGTTATCGCCTTGGCATAATCCTTCTTATTGTAGGCGATCTGGCCCTGCGCGAGGTAGAGCTGCCTCTGGGCCTCGACCGAAGCCTTGCCGCTCACCAGCATCAGGTCGACTACCTCGGAAAACAGGGCATCGTCCTTATTCTTCTGGTAGATCTGATAGCCGACCCTTCCGACCATGAACTTGTCATCGTCGTTGGCAATGGCCGCTTTCGCCGCCGCATAATTGGTAAGCGCGGTTGGCAGGTCGTTGGCATCGACCGCCTTCTGCGCGTCGACGGCGGCTTTCTGCACGGCGGGCGTGACCGCGGACTTTTCCTGCTTCTTCTCTTCCTTCTTGGCGGCGAAGGCTGGAGCCGCCGTCACCACGCTGCTGAGCGCGATCGCGAGCGCCACGGTGGACACGATCCTCATCTACATCATCTCCTGCTGGCCGGACTGGGGCATCCGGTGGAAAGCTTTGATGCTGCCTAATAGCGCCTCTTCCTTGGGGCAAGCTGAACGGTGCAATGCTCGGTGCGCAACCGTCACGACGCGATATGCGTTCCCGGGCGGAAGTCGTGCCGCAACGGGCAGAATTCTTGCCGCAAACCGAACAGACGCATAAGCTGGACGGCATGTTCCGACGTCTCTTCCTCGATCACCCTGCCAGCGTTGGCGAAAGCTATGCCGAACATATGCGCGTCGCGGGCAGCTTCGGCTTTGCGATGCTGCTTGGCGCGCTCGGCTGCTTTGTCCACGCGCTGGTGCCGGCCCTTTGCAAGCGGACCGGCAGCACCACCGTCAAGGCTCTGCACGCGCGCCTCACGCACGATCACCAGCGCGACGGAAAGAGGCCCGAATTCGAAATCTGAAGGCTGTCCGGGCAAGGACCATCCGGCCCTCCTCGCGTGCGCGCGCGAGCGCACGCGGGGTGGCGTTTTCTGGCCCATATGATTAGATGAGCAAGGCGGCTTCTCCGCCGCCTCCATAAATCGAACGGAAAAGCTTCTTGGCCACGACCCCGCCTGTCATCGACGGCAGCGACATCTCTCCCATCAACATCGTCGACGAGATGAAGTCGAGCTATCTCGACTATGCCATGTCGGTCATCGTCGCGCGCGCATTGCCCGACGTCCGCGACGGCCTGAAACCCGTCCATCGCCGCATCCTTTATGCCAGCCAGGAGGGCGGTTTCGTCCCGGGCCGTCCCTATCGCAAATGCGCCAAGATCGTCGGCGACGTGATGGGTAATTATCATCCGCACGGCGACAGCGCGATCTACATGGCGCTTGCGCGCATGGCCCAGGATTGGTCGATGCGGCTGCCGCTGATGGATGGTCAGGGCAATTTCGGATCGATGGACCCGGATATGCCGGCCTCGATGCGTTATACCGAGGCGCGCCTCGCCAAGCCGGCCATGGCCTTGCTCGAGGACATCGAGAAGGACACGGTCGATTTCGGCCCGAACTATGACGGCTCGCGCGAAGAGCCTCTGGTCCTGCCCGCGCGTTATCCCAATCTGCTCGTCAATGGTGCTGGCGGCATCGCGGTCGGCATGGCGACCAACATCCCGCCGCATAACCTCGGTGAGGTGATCGCTGCCTGCAAGCTGCTGATCGCCAGCATGATGGGCGGCGATCCTGTCAGCGACGAGGAGCTGATGGAGATCGTGCCGGGTCCTGACTTCCCGACCGGCGCGCTGATCCTCGGCCGCAGCGGCGCGCGCAGCGCCTACACCACCGGGCGCGACTCGATCATCATGCGCTCGCGCCACATTGTCGAGGAAGGCCGCGGGGATCGACAATCGATCGTGCTGACCGAAATCCCCTACCAGGTCGGCAAAGCCGGGCTGGTCGAGGGCATAGCCGAGGCCGCCAAGGATAAGCGGATCGAAGGCGTCAGCGATATTCGCGACGAATCCAACCGCTTCGGCGTGCGCATCGTCATCGATCTCAAACGCGATGCCACGCCCGACGTCGTTCTCAACCAATTGTGGCGCCATACCCAGGCGCAGACCAGCTTCCCGGCCAACATGCTGGCGTTGCGCGGCGGCCGCCCCGAAACCCTGTCGCTCAGGGACATCCTTGAGGCGTTCATCGCCTTCCGCGAAGAGGTCATCACCCGCCGCGCCAAGTTCGAGCTCCTGAAGGCGCGCGAACGGGCGCACGTCTTGCTCGGGCTCGTCGTCGCGGTCACCAATCTCGACGAGGTGGTCAGGATCATCCGCGGATCGGCATCGCCGGTCGAGGCGCGCGCCGCCTTGTCGTCGCGCGACTGGCCGATCGCCGAGATCGCGCAATATATCCGCCTGGTCGAAGCGGTCGAGGCCGAGATCGAGGGCGACACGTACCGCCTGTCGGATATCCAGGTCCGCGCCATTCTCGATCTGCGCCTCCACCGTCTCACCGGCCTCGGCCGCGACGAGATTGGCGGCGAGCTCGAACAATTGGCCGCGTCGATCGGCGAATTGCTCGAAATTCTCAGCAACCGGCGCAAGCTCTACACGGTGATGGAGGAAGAGCTCGACGCGATCGCGTCGGCCTTCGCCACCCCGCGCCGCTCCGAAATCGCCGCCGCCGCCGACGGCATCGACGATGAGGACCTGATCGAGCGCGAGGACATGGTCGTGACCGTGACGCTCGGCGGCTACATCAAGCGCACTCCGCTCCAGACCTTCCGCACCCAGAATAAGGGCGGCAAGGGCCGCTCGGGCATGGGCACCAAGGACGAGGACGCGATCGCCAAATTGTTCGTCACCTCGACGCACACGCCGGTCCTGTTCTTCTCGACCCATGGGAAGGTCTATCGCCTCAAGGTGTGGCGCCTGCCCGAAGGCGCTCCCCAGGCGCGCGGCCGGCCGATGGTCAACCTGCTCCCGCTGGCCGAGGGCGAGACGATCTCGACCGTGCTGCCCTTGCCCGAGGACGAGGCGGAATGGGGCAAGCTCCACGTCATGTTCGCGACCGCGCGCGGCAGCGTGCGCCGCAATTCGATGGATGCGTTCGCCAATATCCGTACCTCGGGCAAGATCGCGATGCGGTTCGAAGAGGGATCGGAAGATCGCCTGATCGGCGTCTCGCTGCTGACCGAGGATGATGACGTTCTGCTCGCCACGCGCAACGGCCGCGCGATCCGCTTCGCGGCGACCGACGTGCGCGAATTTCAAAGCCGCGATTCGACCGGGGTGCGCGGCGCCCGCCTGGCCGACGGGGATGAAGTCATCTCCCTGTCGGTGCTGCGCAGCTTCGCCGCGACCCCGCAGGAACGCGAAGATTATCTCAAGGCCGCACCGTGGAAGGAAGGCGACCGTGAGATGGTGCTCAGCGCCGAGCGGATGGCCGAATTCGAGGCGGCCGAGGAATTCATCCTCACCGTCACCGCCAACGGCTATGGCAAGCGAACCTCCGCCTACGAATATCGCCGCACCAATCGCGGCGGCCAGGGAATTACCAACATCGTCTCCTCCGACCGTAATGGGCCGGTAGTGGCGAGCTTCCCGGCGCATAATGGCGAACAGCTCATGCTCGTCACCGATCAGGCCAAGCTGATCCGCACGTCGGTCGGCGACATCCGCGTCATCGGCCGCAACACCCAGGGCGTGATCGTCTTCCGCGTCGCTGACGACGAGCATGTCGTCTCCGCCGCGCGGATCGAAGAGAGCGAGGAAGAGGCCGAGAGCGATTTGCGCGGTGATATCGAAGCGATCTCGCCCGAGATTGATCCGCAGATCGAAGGCGATACCGATGAGGATCTGTCCGACGGCGGCGAGGGGGAAACGCCGAGCGAATAGGAGCGCCAGCATGGCCGAAAACGTCGCGTACAAGGTTCTGACGTCCGCTCAGTTGGCCGCGCTGGAGCATGACGGAAGCTTCGTTGGCGCGCCGATCGATCTCGCCGACGGCTTCATCCACCTCTCGACGGCCGAGCAGCTGAGCGAAACGATCGCCAAGCATTTCGCCGGCCAAAGCGATCTTCAGATCGTGATCGTCGACCTGGAAGCGCTGGGCGATGCCGTTAAGTGGGAACCGTCACGCGGCGGTGCGCTCTTCCCCCACGTCTATGGCGCACCGCTAACGCTTGATGTTGTGTTGGCTTATGGCCCGCTGGAGCATGAGCCGGACGGTTCGATCCGACTGCCGGTTGCGAGTTAGCCCGTCGCCCCGTCGGAGGCCGGGGCCGCGGGAGATCCGCGTATGCGCGAGCCGATTGCGGCCCGGGCCAGGGTCCTCGCAAAGTATTACTTTGCGGCCTGCGCTGCCGCCTGGGCGACGATTTAACTTCCCTCGCCTGTCGAGCGGATTTCGCGTCGAGGATCCATGCGCGCCACGCGGACCCATTCCAGCACCACGAAACCAATCCCCAACATCCCGATCGCCGCCGCGAACCGGAACATGGTCGCATAGCCATAGGTCTCGATCCCCTCGCCGAACGCCGCGCGCCCGAGCGCTCCGATCAGCAAAGTCAGCGAGGACAATAAGGCATATTGCACCGCGCTGTGCTGCTTCGAGGTGATCGATGAGAGGTAGGCGACATAGGCCCCGCCGGCGAGGCCGCTGCAGATATTCTCGCCGCAGATCGCCAGCAGCAGTCGGCTCATGCGCGCGTCGAAGCCAAGCAGCCCGGTCAGCCGGTCGACGCCAAAAAGGTGCGAGAAAGCGTCGAGCCCTGCCCCGCCCGCCGCCAGATCGGCGAACAGGAGATTGGCGAAGGCGGTGATGATCGCCCCGATCAGCAGCGTTGGCATGCGCCCGATCGTCGCGAACAGGAGTCCCCCCAGTGCGACCCCGATCATCAGCATGACGATCCCGAATATCTTCGACGCGAACGCAACCTCGTCGTTGGTGTAATGCATTTCCTGCAAATAGAAGGGGTAGGCGAACGGCCCCCAGATCGACTCGCACAGGCGATAGGTGAGGATCAGCCCGAACACGATCAACGCGCCCCAGCCCAGCCGCTCGATGATTTCGCCAAGCGGCAGCACCAGCGCACGGTACAGGCGGTCAGCGGCACGTCCAGACCGGCTCGTGGGTTCGGCCTGTCCGACCGAGGAGATTCTCCCGTTGAGCCAGGCCGCGACGATCGCCGGCATCAGGATGGTCGCGACGACGATCCAGGGTCCGTAGTTGCGGGTGAAGTCGCTCGCCGACACCGGCTTCTCGCCCGGCGCGGCGGCATGGAGCGCGGTTATCATGAACGATCCGAGCGTGGCGATCGCCCATAGCCAGCCAATCCCAACGATCGTCAGGCCAATCGTCCGCGCGCGCCGATTGGGCACCGCGAAATCGGCGAGCGGCGCGGCGTTACTTCCTTTGGGCGAAGGTGTGTCGGGCGCGGCGAACGTCGCCAGCATCGATAGCGCCATTAGGCCGCCCATGATCGCATAGACCGCCTGCCAGCTCATCCGCGAGGCGAGCATGAGCGCGAAGGCGCCGCCCACCAGCGCCGATACACGAAATCCGAACTGATAGATGGAGGAGAGGAGCTCGACCGTCGCGATTTCGTCGGCGACGTCCACGCGCCAGGCGTCGATCGCGATATTCTGCGTGGCCGAGAAAAAGGCACCGATCACGGCGAGACCCGCCACCCCGCCCAGCGCGACCGCGGGATCGGTGGTCGCGAACGCCGCGAAACACAAAGCAAGCAGGCCCTGGCACAGCAGGATCCAGCTCCGCCGACGGCCGAGCCGCGCCAACAAGGGGGGGCGCCACTGATCGATCAAGGGCGACCACAGGAATTGGAAGCCGTACGCCAGCCCGATCCATGACAGGACACCGATCGTGGCGAGGCTGATCCTTGCCTCGCCCAGCCACGCATTGAGCGTACCGATCAGCAATGTGTAGGGCAGGCCCGCCGAAAAGCCGAACGCCAGCATCACCGCCGTCTTGCGGTCGCTGAGCGCCGCGCGCAGCAAAGCGGTACCGCCCAATCCCCGCGCCACCTGATCCCTCGTCGCCGCTTCGCCCGGCCCTGCTTAGCGCAAATAGCCGCCGAAGGAAGCCGCCCGCCAGCCGCCTCCGCGCCAGACCGGCCGGCTCAATCCGCGAACAGCGTAAAGTTGCTGGGTGAGCGCTTTGGCCGGCGGCCCGACAATTTGGCGTCGACGATGTCGATCGCGGCGAGCAGGTCGCGCGGGCTAAAGGGCTTGGCGAGCAGGCCGACGGCAAGCGCCCGCGCGTCGTCCGGACAGCCGCCCGTGACGAAGATCAGCGGCACGCCTTTCGCCTGCGCGGCACGTGCAACATCGCGGCCGTTCCCGCCGGCGGAGAGATTCACGTCCGCCAGCGCGAGATGCACCTCGTCGCCCATTACATCGATCGCGTCGGGCGCTGAATCGACCGTCGCCACGATTTCATAGCCGGCTTCGCGCAGGATATGTTCGTTGTCGAACGCCACCAAGGGCTCATCCTCGACGATGAGGATCCGCCTGATCGTCCGTTCCCGCTTACCGAACAGCATTCACCACAACCTCACTGGCGGCTTGACGGCCTGCCGCTTTGTCCCGACCACCTTCGCATTCAGGAGAGCGTGCGTGGCCAACCGAATTACCTTCTACATCCTCGTTGCGATGATTCTGGGAATCATCTCGGGCTTCGTGATCAATCAGACCGTTGCCGATCCATCCGCCACCGCAACGATCACGGACGCGCTTTCGATCCTGACCGGTCTGTTCCTCAAGCTGATAAAGATGATCATCGCGCCGCTGGTTTTCGCCACGTTGATGGGCGGCATCGCGCATATGGGCGACAGATCGGCGCTCGGCCGCATGGGCGCGCGCACCATCGGCTGGTTCATGCTCGCGGGCTTCGTCTCGATCAGCCTCGGCCTGTTGTTCGTGAATGTCATCCAGCCGGGGGTCGGGGTCGATCTGCCGCTGCCCCCGCCCAATGAGGCGAACGGCGTCGCGCACCCGCATTTCGTGATGAAGGATTTCATCCTCGATCTCGTTCCTGCTTCCCTGTTCGATGCGCTCGCGAAGAATTCGATCCTTCAGATCGTCGTCTTCGCCTCGTTTGCGGGCATTGCCGCGACGGCAATCGGAGAAAAGGCCGCGCCGATCGTCCGCGCCGCCGATGCGGTCGCGCAACTGATGCTGCAGATCACCGATTATGTCATGCGTCTCGCACCGCTCGCGGTATTCGCCGCGGTGACGAGCGCGGTCGCGAAAGAGGGGCTGGGGATCGTCCTGACCTTCGGTTATTTCATGGGAGGCTTCTACCTCGCGCTGGCGGTTCTCTGGGGTTTGCTCTTCATTGTGGCGGCGGTGGCGGTTGGGACGGGTCGCGCAAGGGACCTGTTCCGCTTCATCCGCGCGCCTTTCCTGATCGCTTTTTCCACCGCCTCGTCCGAAGCCGCCTTCCCCCGGACGCTCGAGGCGCTCGAGGGCTTTGGCGTCCCGCCGCGCATCGCCGGCTTCGTGCTGCCGCTCGGCTATTCGTTCAATCTCGATGGCTCGATGATGTATTGCAGCTTCGCGGTCATGTTCATCGCACAGGCCTATGGCATCCATCTGTCGATCACACAGCAGATCACGATGTTGCTGCTGTTGATGGTGACGTCGAAAGGCATAGCGAGCGTGCCTCGCGCCAGCTTGGTCGTGATCTCGTCGACGCTCGCCACCTTCCACATCCCCGAAGCGGGTCTGCTGCTGATCCTCGCGGTCGATCAGTTCCTCGACATGGGGCGCACCGGGACCAACGTCGTCGGCAATGCGGTCGCCTCGACCCTTGTCGCGAAGTGGGAGGGCGTGCTGCAACCCAGCTCGGCCGATCCGCGCCGGGGAGCGGAGCCGCCTTCGGTCAGAAAGGTGAACGTCGAAAGCTAAACTGGAACGCCGCGGGGCCCCCGCTCCTTCAGCGCGCCACCACCTGCCCCATCGTTCGCGCGACGGCCGCACCTAAATTGTCATAGAGCAGCCGCGCCGCCTGGGCGATGCTGCGGGCGCGTTCGCCTTCCGACCCCATGCCCTGCGCGAAGATCGCCAGGACGAGATGGTGGCCGTTGGGCAGGGTCACCACGCCGACATCGTCGGTCACCCCCGCAAGCGTGCCGGTCTTGTGCGCGACCGGTGTGCCGGCGGGCAGCATGCCCTTGATCCGGCGCGCACCGGTCACGCAGCGCGCCATCACATCGAACAGATAATTGGTGCTGGCGGGGCGGAGCAAATCGCCCCGATGAAGCTTCGCCAGCAAGCGCACCATCGCCGCCGGCGTCGATGTATCGCGCGCGTCGCCGACGAAGGCGGGATTGACTTCGCCATCGTCGCTAAGGGTCGCCGATTGAGCGACTTCGACGGGGCTCCGCGGCATATTGGCGGGCAGCCAGCGGCCGGTCCGCCCGCGATCGTCGTTCACCAGCCGCGCGATCGTGCGGTCCATCCGCTGGCCGCGAATACCCGCGCGCGCCAGCCAGGCATTAACCGCTTCGGGCCCGCCCACCTTTTCGAGCAATATATCCGTGGCGGCATTGTCGCTGCGGATAAGCATTGCTTCGATCAGCCTACGCGCGCTGACAACCGCCGATCCCCGCCGGTAAAGCTGATCCAGGTTGAAGCGCATGGCGTCGACGCCAGACAGATAGGTCGCCGCGATCGCCACCTTGACCGTGCTGGCCATCGGAAACGGATCCCTGCCGGCGTAGGATATCGTCTCGCCAGTCTCGATATTGATGGCGGCAAGCCCGACCCGCCCGGCACTTGTCGCCGCGACGGCCGCTATCTTGTCCGCGAGCGCCAGCGGCTGCGCCGGCTCACCATAAAGCTGGCCCTGAAGCGGGAGCTGAAGCCCGGCCTGAAGCTGAAACGGGAAGGCGACGGCGACCACGCACGCCAGCGGGCCGAACAAATATCGCTTCTTCACGCAGGTCCGTCCATCGCCTCAGCCATAAAATCAAAGAATCAACGAATTGCTTAACGGGCAAGCTTTTTGTGGGAAGGATGCGCCATGATGGTCTAGAAGCGCGCCGTGTCCCAGCCTCCCAAGAATGATCGCGCCCCTGCCAGACATGCCGGGCGCGAACCCGATGGCGTGCGACGCCTTCAGAAAGGCGCGGACGGCCAGCGCATCGCCAAGCTGCTCGCACGCGCCGGCATCGCCTCGCGCCGCGAAATCGAACGGATGATCGACGCGCGCCGCATCGCGATCGACGGCCTGGCCATAGAGACGCCCGCCACGATCGTCTCCTCGCTGCGCGGCGTCACGGTCGACGGAAAGCCCGTCGCGGCCCCCGCCCCGACCCGCTTGTTCCTCTACCACAAGCCCGCCGGGCTGCTGACGACAGAGCGCGATCCGAAGGGACGCGCGACCATCTACGATAAATTGCCCGCCGATCTGCCGCGCGTCGTCCCGGTCGGCCGCCTCGATCTCAATACCGAGGGGCTGTTGCTCTTGACCACCGACGGCGAGTTCAAGCGCCAGCTCGAGCTCCCCTCCACCGGCGTCGAACGCAGCTATCGGGCGCGCGCCTACGGCAATGTCAGCCAGGCGCAGCTCGAGGATCTGATCGAGGGCGTCGAGATCGAAGGTGTGCGCTACGGATCGATCGACGCCAATCTCGAACGCCGCACCGGCACCAACAGCTGGATCGAGATGCGGCTGCGCGAAGGCAAGAATCGCGAAGTCCGGCGCGTGCTCGAATATCTCGGGCTGCAGGTCAGCCGCCTGATCCGCACCGGCTATGGCCCTTTCGTGCTTGGCGATCTGCCTCCCGGGGAGCTCGGCGAGGTCCGCCAGCACGATCTGGTCGAGTTCAGGAAGACACTGAAAAGCGCGCTAAAAAGCCCCTCTCCCCCTGTGGGAGAGCGGTTGGAGAGCGGGGTCGCGCGCCGGCCCGATGACAAAAGCCGTCCACCGGGCCGTCGCGGCCGTTCATCCAATTCCCCTGAATCGACCCTTCCCCGTAAGGGGGGAGGAAAGAGATAATGCGCGTCATTGCCGGAAAATGGGGCGGCCGCGTGCTGCGGGCGCCCCCGGGCTCCACCACGCGCCCGACGGCGGATCGCACCCGCGAATCCCTGTTCTCGATCCTCACCAGCAAGCTCGGATCGTTCGAGGGGCTGGCCGTCGCGGATATCTTCGCCGGCACGGGTGCGCTCGGGCTTGAGGCGATGTCCCGCGGCGCCACATCCTGCACCTTCGTCGATCATGATCGCGAGGCGTTGAAGGCCCTGCGTGCGAACGTCGCGCTGCTCGACGTCCGCGATGTCGAAATCATTCCGACCAGCGTTTCGTCGCTGGGCCCATCGCGCCGCGCTTTCGATCTCATCCTGTTCGATCCCCCCTACGGAAGCGGCGGTGCGGGCGCGCTGCTCGAACGCATGACTCGCCTCGGCTGGGCGGCCCCCGCGGCATGGGCGGCGGTCGAGACGCGCCATGACGAAAGCGTTTCCGCCCAGGGCTGGACGCTCGAAGTCGAGCGCACCTACGGCATCGCTAAGCTTTCCGTGCTCGCCCGAGCGCAAACAGCGCCATCAGACTGACCAGCGCCGCCCCACTCGAATAGAGCCCGACCAATGCCAATCCGCCGCGCGTCGCCAGCGCCTGGGCCACCAGCGGCGTAAGTCCTCCGCCCAGCACGCCCGCGACGTTGAAGGCCATCGACGCGCCGGTATAGCGCACGCGCGCGGGAAACAGGCCGGGCAGCCACGCCCCCAACGGCCCATAGACGAAGCCCATCAGCATCAGCGACAAGGCCAGGAACAGGAACACCTGCACCAGCGAGCCTGATCCCATCATCGGCGCCATCAGCAGTCCGACGAGGATCGCGCCGACGCATCCCGCCATCAGCACGCGCCGCTCGCCCCAGCGACGATCCGAAAGCCACGCCGCGGCGATGATCCCCGCCGCCATGAACAGGATTGCGCCGAGCTGGACCCCTAAGAATTGCTTCATT
>DATMIP010000059.1:0-3170 GCA_035554515.1 Sphingomonas sp.
CTGATCGCGCTGGTGATCGACGCCAAGGGCCGCTTCAACAGCGCGGCCCGCGCGGTGGTCGACGCGGTCGCCGCGCGGCCCGAGCCCAAGATCGTGGTCCTCAACAAGGTCGACATCGCCGACAAGGAACCGTTGCTCGGCCTCGCCGCCGAGCTGCAGGCCATGCTCGATCCGCAAGCGATCTTCTTCGTCTCCGCTCTGTCGGGCGACGGAGTGCCTCAGCTCAAGGCCGAGCTGGCGCAGCGCATGCCCGAGGGCCCCTGGCATTTCCCCGAGGACCAGGTGTCCGACGCGTCGGAGCGCATGCTCGCCGCCGAGGTGACGCGCGAACAGCTCTATCTCCAGCTTCGCGCCGAGCTGCCCTATGACAGCGCGGTCGAGACCGAGAAATATGAAGAGAAGAAGGACGGATCGGTCGCGATCCACCAGCAGATATTGGTGACACGCGATACGCAGCGCGCGATCATCCTGGGCCATCGCGGCGCGCGGCTGAAGGAGATCGGCCAGAAGGCGCGCGAGGAATTGACGCGCATCACCGGCCAGAAGGTCCACCTGTTCCTGCACGTGAAGGTCAACCCGCGCTGGGAAGAGGATCGCGATATCTATCGCAACATCGGGCTCGATTGGGTGGAGTGAGAGGGCACCTCCAAGCCCTCGTTCGCTCGCGGAAGCGGATAGCTCCCCTCCCCTTCAGGGCAGGGGCTTTCACGTACTGAGAAACTCCCTCCGCCTCCCGCGGAACGAACGGTCGTGGTTTTGCCCTTCCTAACTTGCGGAACCCCCACCTTTCTCGCGCTTTGAATCGGCCTCGCAACGAAGGGACGGACAATGGCCGCGCGCGCCTATTGGCAGGGACAGATCAGGCTGGCTCTGGTTTCGATCCCGGTCGAAATCTATTCGGCGACCAGGAGCGGGGCGACCATCGCCTTCAACCAGATCCACGAACCGTCGGGCAAGCGCATCAAATATGAGAAGGTCGCGCCTGGTATCGGGCCGGTCGATCCCGAGGAAATCGTCAAGGGCTTCCAATATGAAAAGGGCAAATATGTCCTGCTCAGCGACGAAGAGATTGAAGCGGTCAAACTGGAGAGCAAGAAGACGCTGGAACTCACTCAATTCGTCGACGCGTCCGAGATCGACGCCATCTATTACGAAAAGCCCTATTTCGTCGTGCCTGCCGATGATCTCGCCGAAGAGGCGTTCATCGTGCTGCGCGAGGCGCTGCGCCGATCGAAGAAGGTCGGGCTGGGCCAGCTTGCGCTGCGCGGGCGCGAATATGTCGTCAGCCTGAAGCCGTGCGGGCGCGGCATGGTGCTGGAAACGTTGCGCTACGCGGACGAAGTCAACAAGGCCGCATCCTATTTTCGCGACATTGGTGAGACCAAGCCGGACGAGGACCTGCTCGATCTTGCCACGTCGCTGATCGACAAGAAGACCGCCAAGTTCCACCCGGACGATTATCACGACCGCTATATCGATGCGCTGAAGGATCTGATCGAGCACAAGCGCAAGGGCAAGACGATCGAGACCGAGGAAGAGGCGCCTGCCCAGTCGCGCGGCTCCAACGTCGTTGACCTGATGGCGGCACTCAAGCGATCGCTCGAAAAGCCGGGCGCGGCCAATGATGAGGCGGTAAAGACCAAGCCCGCCAAAGCACCCGCCCGTGCCTCCGCCGCGAAGAAGGCGGCGGCCAAGGACGACGCTCCCGCACGGAAAGCGCCGGCGAGGAAACGGGCGTGACACCTAACCGTCGCCCCGGCGGAGGCCGGGTTCTCAGGAGGCTTATGCGACGAGCTTATCTCCCCACCTCCAGAGGCCGGGGTGACGTGTAATGGCCAGGAAGCTGGTGAAGACCACCACCGACCCGCTCGCCAAATACAACGCCAAGCGCGATTTCAAGCAGACCTCCGAACCCGCCGGCATTGCCGACAGTAGCGGCCGCAACATCTTCATGGTGCAGAAGCACGACGCCACCCGCCTTCATTGGGATTTCCGGCTGGAGCTCGACGGCACCCTGAAAAGCTGGGCGGTGACGCGCGGACCTTCGCTCAACCCCGACGACAAACGCCTTGCGGTGCGGACCGAGGATCATCCGCTCGCTTATGCCACGTTCGAAGGCACGATCCCGAAAGGCCAATATGGCGGGGGTACTGTGATGCTGTGGGATCGCGGCACCTGGACACCGCATCCCGGCAAGGATCCGCGCAAGACGATCGAGGAAGGCCATCTCCACTTCACGCTTTATGGCGAGCGGATGAAGGGTGAGTGGCTGATGATCCGGCTCAAGCCCCGCGGCAATGAACGCACCGAGAATTGGCTGCTGCGCAAGATCGACGACGAATATGCCGGCGGCAGCGGCGACCTGGTCGATCGCTGCCTGACCAGCGTCACCACCGGCCGCACCATGACCGAGATCGCCGCCGGCAAGGGCGGCAAAAGCCAGTGGGATTCCAACCGTGCCGATGGCGGCCAGCCCGAGCAGGCCCAGGAGCCGTCATCTCGGCGAAAGCCGGGATCTCAGGAGAGTCGCGCGCGCTCCGAGGCGCGAGACCCCGGCCCTCGCCGGGGTGACGGAACGAAGAGGGGCAAGGACGGCGCAAAACCCTCCGGCAGCCCCGGCCTCCGCCGGGGCGACGCACAAAAGATGCCGCCCTTCCGCAAGCCCCAGCTCGCCACGCTGGTCGATCATGTGCCGTCCGGATCCAACTGGATGCACGAGATCAAATATGACGGCTACCGCACCTTGCTCGCGGTCGCTGGCAGCAAGGCCAGGGCCTATACCCGCACCGGGCTCGACTGGTCGGACCGGTTCGCGCCAATCGTCGAGGCGGCCGGCGGGCTGGAGGGTGCGGGGTTGATCGACGGCGAGGTGGTCGCGCTCGACAAGGATGGCCGGCCGAGTTTCCAGGCATTGCAGGCCAGCCTGAAGGACGGCAGCGGCAATCTCGCTTATTTCGCATTCGACTTGCTGACACTCGATGGCGAGGATCTGACCGCGCTCGCCAATCTCGACCGCAAGGAACGGCTCAAAGACCTGCTGATCGACGCCCCGGACGCGATCCGTTTTTCCGACCACGTCCTCGGCAATGGCGAGAAATTGTTCGACAGCCTGTGCAAGCAGGGCCTGGAAGGCGTCGTCTCGAAACGCATCGATGCGCCCTATCGCGTCG
>DATMIP010000060.1:0-19634 GCA_035554515.1 Sphingomonas sp.
TGTCCCAGTGCGGTATCCTCCGGTGTTCGTTGCGTATTTTCGGCGAAGCGGCCGCCCTTACAGCGCGGCTTCGAGCCACCCCTTGAGCTGGCTCTTCGGCGCCGCGCCGACCTTGGTTGCCGCCGGAGCGCCGCCCTTGAACAGGATCATCGTCGGAATGCCGCGCACGCCGTAACGCCCGGGAGCATCGGGATTCTCGTCGATATTGAGCTTGGCGATCGTCACCTTCTCGCCGAGCTCGTCCGATATCTCCTCCAGCGCGGGACCGATCATGCGGCAAGGCCCGCACCATTCGGCCCAGAAGTCGACCAATACCGGGCCATCGGCCTTGAGAACGTCATTTTCCCAGGACGTGTCGGTAATCTTCTTGGTCGCCATGGCTTGATCTCCGCAGGAACTCTTCGCGTTCAGGATGTAGGCAGGAGGGACGCCGCACTCAACCGTCGATGCCCATCATTTGCTCCTCCCCGCCCAAGCCTGGCTTGTGCACTTCAAGCAGCACCGCGGGCAAGGGGATCAGGATGGGTCCCGCCGTGTAGAGCAAAGCCGCCTCGACCGTGCGATCGGGAAAGACGACCGACAAGGCAGCCGCATACGCCGCCATTTGCCGCAAATGATGCTCGGGCACCGATCGGGCATCGGCGGGCGGGCGCCGACCGGTCTTGAAATCGACCAGCAGCACGCGATCGGGCCTTACGAGCAGCCGGTCGATCGTCCCCGCGACCACCAGCCCATCGGCCAGCACTGCCGCGATCGGCGCTTCCGCCAAGGCGTCGGGAGCGAACAGCTCGGCATAAGCAGGATCGGCGATGATGGCGCAGACATCGCTCACAAGCGCGGCGCGTTGCGTCGGGTCGGTGATACCGGCCGATCGTTCCAGCCACCGGTCCCCGGCCATGGCGCGCGCTTCGGGTGGCAGGTTCGGCAGGCGCTCGAACAAGGCGTGGAGCAGCCGGCCCCGCTGCGCCGCATCGATCTGGGCCGGGCCCGGCGGCGGATCGGCGACGAGATCCTCGCCCAGCGACGATGGCGCCAGCGGTCGCGATGGACGGCTCTCCTGCGGTGCCGGCGAGCGCAGCCAGATCGGGACGGCTGCAATGCCGGCGGCACGCGCTCTGACAGGACGAAAACGCGGGCTGCTTGCTTCGCCGCCGGAAAAGATGCGGGCGGCCGTCCAGCGCGCGTCCGCCTGTTCCTCGGCGCCTAACGCGACAAGCGCACGATCGATCTCGGTATACCAGCTTTCGGCGGGTGGCTGGCCGCGCGCGCGCGGCCCGAGCGCACCGCCGACCACCAGCATCTCCTCGGCACGCGTCGCCGCGACATACAGCAAGCGCCAATGTTCTTCGCGCTCGCGCTTCTCGGCCGAGGCTAGCGCATCCGCCAGCGAACCCGCCAGTTCGGACTTGCGCGGCCGGAACACCGGCAATTTGTCCTCCCCTTCCGCCAGCGGCCAGTGGATCGTGCCGGCCCGCGCGGCGTCTGGATCTCCCGCCGCATCGGCGAGGATGACCAGCGGCGCCTGAAGCCCCTTGGCGCCATGGACGGTCATAACCCGCACCGCGTCGAGCGGCGCCGACGGATCGCGCGTTACCTCGACCTCGTCTCGATCGAACCAGTCCAGGAAGCGCTGCAAGGTCGGCGTCGCCTCCGCTTCGAAGGCCAGTGCGGCATTCAGGAGTTCCTCAATCGGATCGCGCGCCTCACTGCCGAGCCGCCGCATCAACTGGCGGCGCCCGTCGAGCGGGCCGGACAGGACATTTTCCAGAAATTGATAAGGGCTGGTAAGATCGGCGCGCGCCAGCAAATGGCGTAGCCCGAATGCGGCCCGATGGTCCGCGATCGCGCTCCACAGGCTGCCGCTACGGCCGAAGGCGACGGCGTAAAGTTCGTCCTGGCTCAAATCGAACAGAGGCGAGACAAGCAGACTGGCAAGGTTGAGATCGTCTTCGGGCTGTAGGACAAAGCGGATCGCCGCCATCAAATCCTTGACCGCAAGTGGCGCGTCGAGCCGCAGCCGGTCCACCCCCGCGACGGGCACCCCTTCTGCGTGCAGCCTCGCCACGATCAGCGAGGCGAGGTCGCCACGCTTGCGCACGAGGATCAGAACGTCCTCCGGCCGGAGCGCCCTGCCCCTCCCCGCCAACCACAAGGGCTGATCAACCCATTCGCGCACCTGTTGCGCAAGCTTGCCCGCGAAAGCGCGCGCGGCATCGTCAATCCAGCCTTCTTCGCCATCATCGTCGGCCTCCGCGCCGCCATCGACCGAGACCGGTTTCCACAAAATTACGGTACCGGGGAGGTTGGCGCGCGCGCTGCGATGCGGTTCGGTTTCGTCGATCAATCCGAGCCGTTCGATTCCGAGTTGCCCGATCAGTTGATCGACTAGAGCCAGGATCGGAGGGGTGGATCGGAACGATCGATCCAGCGCCAGCCGCTCCAACGTGCGGTTCCCTTCGTCGGCAGCCTGGGCGAAGCGTTTGCGGGCGGCGGCGAAGAAGATCGGATCGGTGCCCTGGAAGCCAAAGATGGCCTGCTTGAAATCACCGACCGCAAAGATGGTCCGCTCCTCGCGGCCATCGGGCATTTCGGTAAAGAACTCCTCCGCGAGGGCACCCACGATCGCCCATTGCTGGGCGTTGGTGTCCTGCCCTTCATCCACCAGAATATGATCGGTCCGGCGGTCGAGCTTGTAGCGTATCCACGGGCCAACGCCCGGTTGTTGCAGCAACCGCATTGTCAGCCGGATCAGATCATCGAAATCGACCGCACCCTGCGCGCGCTTGGCGGCGGCATAAGCTGCGGAATAAGCCTGCCCGGCGCGCAAGCCCGCGGCGAGCAGAGCCGACAGTTCGGCGCGCGCCCGCAACCCAAGCAGCAGATCGACCGCCTCTGCCAATTGTGCGCAATTGCCGTCGTGATCGGGGTCGCAGCCGAGCAGCTTGGCGCTGAACGCCCGCGGCTCGCCGGACTTGGTGCGGGCGATTCCGATCAGCGCCTCGAGCAGACCAGCGCGGCCTTTGGCATCGGCGGCGAGGAACGCCGCGCCCAGTTCCGCGTGATCGACGCCGGTCTTGGTGCCCCATGCACGATTGGCGTCGACGATCCGGCGCAACGCTGTGCAATCAAAGCGATCTTCGGCGCAAGCCTGTTCGATCGCCTCCTCGACATCGCCGCGCGGCACGTCAAGCGCGCTGCGGACGCGCACTTCGATCCCCTCACGCGATCCAAGTGCCTTGAGCGCTTCGGGTGCCCGCGCGCAAAGGGAGAGGTAACGCTCGGCCTTTTCCTCTCCAAGCCGCCGGCTCAATTTCTGGATGTCGTCGATCAGGCCGAGATCGCCGCCGCGTTCAGCATCGACGAGCAATTCCCCCAAAGTTGCGCGCGCCAGCGCTGCCTCGGCACGGCCCTCCAGCGGCCTGAAGCCGGGCGCCAAACCCGCCTCGGCCGGGAAAGCGGCGAGCAGGGTCTGGCAAAAAGCGTGGATGGTCTGGATGCGCAGCCCGCCGCCAGGCGCGTCGAGCACGCGCGCGAACAGGCGGCGCGCCTTGCGAACCGCCTCGTCGTCGCCGGGTTCGTCGAGCGCGAACAGCTCCTTGCGCAAATCGGCATCGGCCATACGCACCCAGGAGGCGAGCCGACCCTGGATGCGCTCGGCCATTTCCGCCGCGCCCGCCTTGGTGAAGGTCAGGCACATTATGGTTTCCGGGTAGGCGCCATTCAGCAGTAGCCGCAGTACGCGCGCGGTGAGCACGTGCGTCTTGCCCGTACCGGCGCTGGCCGAGAGCCATATCTGCCGACCCGGATGTGACGCCGCCTGTTGCGCGCCCTCGAGCGGCTTCAACGGCGGGAGGCGTCCGCTCATTGCGCCGTCCCATTGGTCTGGCGGCCGTACCATTCATCGAGCCGCATCAACTGATCATAATCGCCATAAGGCGCATATTCGGGGTGAAGCTTGGCGACGAACTCGGCGTCTGCCCGCAGATATTGCTCGACCGCACCCGTCAGCACGCGCGCTGCGCGGGTCGTGAAATCCCCAGGATCGATCCCGTCGCCCTTGCCGTTCAGGCCAACCGGGCTGGTACGGTAGCCAAGCCCGCCATCCTTGCTCGAGGCGAGAGACCAATATTCGAATATCGTAGGCATGCCGCGCACGCCCTCGAACCCGCCGCGCTCGGCAATCAGGCCGAGAAGGCCGAGTTGCATCGAATAGCCTTCCGCAACCGCGCGCTTCGACGGCGGCTTGCCGGTTTTCCAGTCGACGATCGCGAGCGTGCCGTCAGCCAATCGGTCGATCCGATCCACAGTTCCCTCGAGCTGGATACCAGCGACATCGATCACACCCCGGCGCTCGGCCGAGATCGGCTGGCGTCCGGCGGCGAGTCCATCGCGAACCTCGGCGGCAACCCAGTCGATCGCCTCCAGCAAACGCGGCGCCCATAAGGCGCGCACTACCGGATGCGCAGAAGCTTCGCGCAACAGGGTCTCGGCGCGCGGGCGCAGGCGATCCGGGTCGCAATCGTCCTGCTTGATCCAAGCTTCGAACACCGCATGGACCGCGCTGCCGCGCCATGCCGCGCTCGGATCGGCGTCGACGGCGTCCCAGGATCGCAACCGCAGCATCGCATCGGCGTAGAAGGCGAACGGATCAGCTTTGAGACGGTCGAGCTTGGTTACCGCCAGCCTGGTAGGCCGGTCGGCGACCGGCGGCCGCGGCCTGGGCCGATCAGCGGGCGCGAATTCGCCCGGACGATCGAGCGCATCCGCCCAAGACTGAAGCGCGCGGTGCGGTGCGATCCCCTGGGTCATCGCCACCAGCCGCAGCCAGAAGCGCGATGCCACCGCCGGAGCGCGCGCGTCGCGGCGGGCACGGGTCAGCACTATGTCGGGCCCGCCAAGCCCGGCGGCAAATTGCTGAGCCTCGAGCCCGATCCGCCGTTCGAGGCCTGGGAGGCCAAGCACGGCGCGGACAGCGGGCGCAAGCCAGGGGTCGGGCGCTGGCAAGGACGGCCACACACCTTCGTTCAGCCCACCGAGGACGACCAAATCGGTTTGCTGCAGCCGCGCTTCGATCAGGCCCCAGATGAACACACGCGGATGCCCACCCTGCGGCGGCCGCACCGCTACCGCATCTGTCAGAACCTGCAGAAAAGCCGGCATGGCGTGGGCGTCGATCGTGCGCGGCCCTTCCGCGGCGCTTGCTTGCAGGTTCGCGATCAGGTCGGCCGCAGCACGGCCAGCGGGGCGGCTCCATGCCTCGTCGCCGGCGAGCCTGGTTGCGGTTGCGGCCACCGCGTCGAGCAGGTCAGCGAGACGCGGGTTGCCGGCCGCAAAGGCCTTTTCGAGTGGTTCCAGCAATGGCTGAACCTCGCGCCACCAGCCCAGGGCGGCTTCGCGCAGACGGCTGGTTCGATCGTCGCCATCTTGCAAATAGCGCGTAACCTCGCTCAATCCCGGTCCCGGCCGCGGGCCGCGTAGCGCGCGGTCGAGCAGGCGAGCGCCTTCCAGCCAGTCCAGCCGTTGGTCGCCCGCCCGCACCAGCGGATGTTTGAGCAGGGCGAGCAAGGCTACAGGCGCAAAGCGTTCGGCAGCCGCGTCGGCAATCGCGCTTAGCAATGTGCCCGGCGGCGTCCGAGCGAGCGGCCGGCCAGCCGAATCGTCAGCCTCGATCCCCCAGCGCCGGAGATGCGCGACAACCCGGCCCGCCAGCGCGCGATCGGGGGTCACGAGGGCGGCGGTGCGGCCCGGCGTTTCCACGCTTTGGCGCAACGCTATGGCGATCGCCTGCGCCTCCGCCGCGGGATTGGGCAATTCGACGGCTCTGACACCCGCGAGCCTGCGCGCGCGCGCAGGCAGCCCCTGCCATTTGTCGGTAAAGGCGGCGGGTGTCATCGCATTGCCGATAGCGCGCGCGCGATCGCGCGACGCTCCGTCGCGGCCGGCACGCCACGCGCGCACCTCGCCCCGCGCGACACCCATCCGATCCAGCAACTGCCGTAACGCGAACTGAGGGTGCGTCTCGATCGGACGGCGCCCTTCCCCGCCGCCCAGCGCATCCCACTCCATCTCGGGCATCCACCGATCCAGCCCGGCAAGCACCACCATGCCCTGCGGCAAACGCGCGATCCGGCGGAGCAGGCGGCCGACCGCAGGGGCGGCGACGGTGATGCCCGCGGCCACGATCATATGTTCGGGCGGCTGTTCGGCCCAGCGACGTTCGGCGGCGGCGAGCAACTGGTTGCGGCGGTCGGCAAGATCGATGCGGCCGCGGCTTGCGAGCTCGTCGGGCCAGCGGCGCAGCACGATGTGCAGGATATCCAGCGACGTCTGCCAATGTTCGGACAATTCCACCGGGACGGCGCTGGCCAGCAGCGCCGGCGCCACGCCCTCGACGATCATCTGGTCGAGGCATCGTGCCAGATCCGCCGCAAGCCTTATTGCCTCGACGGGCTGTACCGGGTCCCCGGAAGCCATGCGCGTTTCGCTGATCAGGCGCGCGAGGATCAACTGACGGGCGAGCGGCTCGATCGCGGGAGGGATTTCGCTTTCGCTCGCCGGATCGAACAACGGGCCGATCTGGTCATCGAGTTCGGGATCGCCGATCGACACCAGGCGCGGCAATAACAGACCATTGTCCGCCCGGCGCACGAAAGCATCGGTGATCGCGCGCTGGGCCCGGTTGTTGGGGAGGAGGACGATAGCGCGGGCCAGCGCCAGACGATCGCCTCTCGTGCGCGCGAGCAGTCCGGCGACCAGCGCGTCGGCGAAGCCCCGGTTGATCGGAATGCTGTAAACGGAGGGGTCCCGGGCCACGCCTGACGATCTAGGGGCAGATCGTCCGAGGTGGAAGCGCTTCGCGCTTCCGTCGGCCACGCGATTCAGGCCATTCCCAGGATTGCCTCGGCGCGAGCGATCGCCGGGGGTGTGCCGACATCGAACCACAAACCTTCATGAACGAGGCCAAACACACGGTCCTTGGCGATCGATTGATCCCACAAGAGATTCATCGAAAAGGCCCCTGCCGGGGCGTCCGCGAACAATCGTCGCGATACGATCTGGACACCCGTATAGACGAAGGGGGCGGGCTTGCCCGGCGCGCGGCGCGAGAGTCTGCCCAGCGGATCCATCCGGAAATCACCGGCGCCGCTGTGGCAATAGGCATTGGCCAAAGGCACCACCAGCAGCAGCGCGTCCATCTGGCTCTCGTCCCAGCGCTCCGCCAGAAGGCGAATTGCATCGATCGGGCCATCGATCCAGAAATTATCGCTGTTGGCGATGAGAAAGCTGTCATCCTCGATCAGGGGGAGCGCCTTGGCGACGCCGCCGCCGGTTTCAAGCAGCTCGCCACGCTCGTCCGAGATGAGGATTTCGATATCCTGCGCCTGATCTTCCAGGTGAGCGACGAGAACGTCCGCCAGATAATGCGCGTTGACGACGGCGCGTTTGACGCCCGCGGCGCGCAGTCGATCGAGCACATGATCGAGCAGCGGCTTTCCGGCAATTTCGACGAGCGGTTTCGGACGCGTCGCGGTCAGGGGGCGCATCCGTTTTCCGAGGCCCGCCGCAAGCACCATGGCAGTGCGGATGGCCGTCGCCTTACCCTCGCCAGGGCGCAGCAGCCGATAGCGCGTCACGCGCGCGACTCGGCCCAGAATGCGCTTCGTGCCGCCGGCGGGATATGAGCATCGAACCATGCTTTGACCGGGGCCAGCGCCGGATGGGCCAGATCGCGGTCGAGATAATCCCACATGCGCGGCTGGAACGACAGGTAGCGAGACTTCCCGTCACGTTTCCACAAACGCGTGAAGATACCGAGAATCTTTGTGTTTCTCTGGGCACCGAGCAAAGCGTAGGCGGCGCTATCGAGCGGGCCATAATATGCGAGCATCGCTGCCTCCAGCTCTGGAGTGACGTCGCGGCGCGCATCCTGAAGCAGTGAAACCAGATCATAGGCTGGATGGCCGGCAAGCGCATCCTGAAAATCCAGCAGGCCGAGACTGCCATCGGACAGCAACATGATATTCTCGGCATGGTAATCGCGCAGCACGGTGGCGGAACGGTCCTCGGCAATATCGGCCAGCGCGCTTTCCCATGCTTCCGCATAACCGGGAGCCGGTTCGAGCCCCACCGCCGGCATGTACCATTCGGGAAACAGCGCCGCCTCGCGCTGATAGACCTGCATGTCATAGGGCGGCAGCACGCCCGAGGGATCATGGCGGTGCAGATCGCGCAACAGGTCTATCGCGCGGCGGTAGATTGCCTCTTCGCTCGCCGGGTCGGCCTCGATGACTTCCTTCATCCGGGCATCGCCAAAATCTTCGAGCAGGATCAGCCCGCGTTCCAGATCGCGCGCGAGCACTTTTGGCGCCGCAAATCCGAGCCGGTGAAGATGGTCGGCCACGGCCAGGAACGGGCGGCTATCCTCATGCTGGGGCGGCGCATCCATCAGCACTGCCGTGCCCTCCTGCCCGACAATCCGGAAATAGCGCCGGAACGACGCATCGCCGGCCAGTGGAAGGACCTCGGCGCCGCCCCAACCGGCACGATCCAGAAAGTCGGGCGCCGCGGCAGGTGGGGTCATGGTCGAAGCGGTGGCCATCGCGTTTCCCATGCCGCGGGAGCCACCCAAGTCAAGCGGCGGTGACCATCCGGCTGGGCCTCGAGCGCCAGTTCCAGCATATTGTTCCATGATCGCGCGCCGAGCCGCTCCGGCCATTCGATCAACAGGACGGCGTCATTTTGCGCCTCGTCGAGCCCAAGTTCCTCAATCTCGTCGGTATCGTTGATTCGGTATAGATCGACATGCCGGACGGGGATGCGCAGATCGGGCGGCTCATAGGCGATGACGAGGCTATAACTCGGGCTCGGCGCCTCCTCGGTCAGACCGAGACCGGCCAATATGCCGCGCGCGAGCGTGGTCTTGCCCGCACCAAGCGGGCCGGACAGCGCGACAATGTCACCCACCTTCAACCGATCCGCCAGCGCGGCGCCCAATGCTTCGGTCTCGACCACGTTGGCCAGCGCGAGCTGCCCCGTCCGGGTCAAGCCGCTTCTTCCACTGCTTCGCCCAGGTCCTTGAGGGGCAGACGCAGGATCACGCTGGTGCCGCGCCCTATGTCGGACAGCAATTCCAGCGCGCCTCCGTGCGCCTCGACGAACTGGCGCGCGAGCGGCAGGCCGAAGCCGCTTCCTTCTTCCGCGACGCCGCCCGACGATCCATCCTCAACCTGGCCGATGCTGCTTCGACGGAAACGTTCGAATATCCGCTCGCGCTGCTTTGGCGAGATGCCCGGACCGTTATCGGACACAACGATTTCAGCCATATTGTCCACGATACGACTGCGGACCAGCACACGCCCGCCTGCCGGAGTATAGGTGATCGCGTTGCGCAGCAGATGATCGAGTGCCTGCGCGAGACGCTTGCGGTCGCCCGAGACCGTGCCGCTTTCGGGAGAGAGATTGGCCGCGAGCGTCAGACCCGCGCTCCGCGCCGGCTCGCGCACCAGTTCGACAGCTCCGCGGACAAACTCCGATACATCGATCAGTTCCATCGCCATCGGCAATGTGCCGGCGGCGCTTTGCGTCAGGTCGAGCACGTCGCCCATCAGGCTCGACAAGCGACCAACGGCGGTCATGATCGCCCCGACATAATCGCGCGCCGTTTCGCTCAGTTCGCCCGCATAGCCTCCGGAAAGCATTTCGGCGAAACCTGCGATCGAGGTCAGGGGCACGCGTAGTTCGTAACTCATGCTGGCGACGAAGGCATTCTTGAGCCGATTGGCCTCCTCCAGCGCCTCGTTACGATCCCTGAGCGCTTCCTCGATGCCGCGGCTGGCGGTGATGTCGAGGAGCGTGAACAGCGCATTACCGTCCGGAAGCGGCACGGCCGCAAACTCGAAATGGCGGCCGTCGATCAGCGAGATGCGACCCGAGCGGTGCTGGCGCTCGACCGTCGCGACGCGCACGAGCTCGCGGATCAGGCCGGCACGCGATGGATCGAGCAGCTTCGGCGCGATCGCCTGGACGAGCGCATCGACGCGCGGATGCAGGCTCAAATCCTCTTCGGGCAGGTCCCACACGTCGCGGAAGCGGCTATTCCATAAATGAAGGCGGCCATCGACAGCGAATACCCCGATCGCCTCGAACAGATTGTCGAAGGTCGCGGTCCGCACCCGCACCAGTGTGTCGCGCGCGCTCGCCAGCTGGAGTTGCTCGGTGCGATCCTCGAAGATCAGCAACAGTCCGCGATCGGGCAAGGGCTGCGCGACCACGCGCAGATGCATCCCACCGGGAAGAAGCCAGTTTTCCTCGACCGGTTCGGTCGTCGAGAACCATGCGCGCCGCTCGGTCTTCCAACCGGGGAAGTCGCGGCTTTCAGGCGCGCGCTGCGCTTCGCGCATGCGTTCCAGGACACGATCGAATTCGGGCCGGTCGGCCAGCCATTCGGGCTCGAGCGCGAACAGGCGTACGAAATGGCGGTTGTAGAAGACGAGGTTATGATCGGCCCCGAACTGCGCGACGCCCGCAGAGAGGCGATCGAGCATGTCGCGCTGGGCGCGCATGAACAGGCTGAGGTCGGCGCGCGCCTCTTCCAGTTCCTGGACGTCGATCGCATAGCCGGCAACGCCCGCATCCCCGATCGGCACGTCCGTCACGCGCATCACGCGCCGCTCACCGGAAATGATGGCCGGCGCGGTGCGGGTAAAAATCGCATCACGCTCGCGCGCGGCGGCTGCCCCGGCGCGTCCACCCGGCAGGCCGGTCGCTTCGATCAGTTCCATGCCACGGGCGACCACCTGCTCGGCGTTCTCTGCCTCGATCGCCCGCACATAAGCGCCGTTGACGAGCGCCAGGCTGAGATCCGGTCCGCGATGCCACATCGGGAAAGGCGCGGCCTCGATCAGCGCCGAAAGCCCGTCCAACGCGCGCGCCATCCGCGCGCCGTGCTCGCGCAGGCGTACCACCTCGCGCTGGCGTTCGCTGATGTCGAGCATCCATATCAGCACTGCACCGCGATCGTCGTTGCCGATGCTGTAAGGCTCGCCGCGTACACGGAAGGCGCGCGAACCGTCGGCCAGCATGATCGTGCGCTCGACCGGGTTAGCGCTCGCGCGCGTGGCGGCGATATCGGCACTGAGCCCCGCCAGGGCCTCGGAGCCGATACCGCGCCCGTCGCCGTCAAGTTCCGCCAGCCGTGTCGGCACCTTGTCGAGCGCGAGCCAGGCGGCAATGCGCGGATCGGCGTCGACCGAATCGTCAGGGTAAACCAGCATCGGCACCGCTGGCGCTCCGGCAAGCAGATCGGATACGGCGCGGGCTTCCTGCAACGCCTGCTTGCCCCTGACGGACATACGTGCGCCGATCAGCGTCGCGGCAACGGCAAGCGCAAGCCACACGCCCGCGACGATGGCGAACAGGATCGTATTGGCCGTCACCGGGCAGTCCTGCAGCGCACCGTCATCAGCGCGCTTCTATAGCCTGATCGTTATCGGTGGAAGCGCTTCGCGCTTCCGCTGATGACGTGAATCAGGCTCTATTCCATAGATGAGACCTTGATTCACGATCCAGGCTGATTTCAGCCTGGATCGATCAAGGTCTTGAGCCTGATCGTTATCGGTGGAAGCGCTTCGCGCTTCCGCTGATGACGTGAAACGCAGTTCGGCGCAGCCAATCAGGCCCTATTCCATAGATGAGACCTTGATCGTTATCGGTACATCCCATGTGCTGTGGCGCCATCGCGCCGCCCGGCGATTGCGGCAAGGAGAGCGGGGTCGGCGGCAATTTCGCCCGTACCGGGATCAACGCCCTACTCCGCCGCCTCCGCCGGATATTCGGGCGGCTCGCGCGGCGATAACTTGGCCAGCGGCCGCACCGCCGTGTCGATCATCGTCAGCGGCTCGATCAGCTTGCCGCTCGTCTCGACGCTCAGCCCTTCGAAGCGCTTGGCCTGCGTCAGCACCTGGCTTTCGAGGCTGCCGACGAAATCATTGTACGCGCCCGTTGCCTGGCCAAGGTTGCGGCCAAGGCGTTCGACATGTTTGCCCATGGTCTGCAGCCGCGCATAAAGCTCCTTGCCGAGCCGGCCGACCTCTTCCGCCTGCTGCGCGAGGCCCTCCTGCCGCCACATGCCCGCCATCACCTTGGCGAGCGCGAGCATGTTGATCGTCGAGGCGATGATCACCCCGCCGCGAAAGGCCTGTTCGATCAGCTCCGGCGCCCGTTCGGCGGCGGCCGACAGGAAATGTTCGCCCGGGATGAACATGATCACGAAATCGGGCGAAAGGTCGAACTGCCGCCAGTAGGATTTTCGACCCAGATCAGCAGCATAAGAGCGCATCGCGGCAGCATGGGCGAGGAGCAGCTCGCCGCGTCGCGCCTCGTCCTCTTCGTCAAAAGCCTGCTCGAAAGCAGTCAGCGGACATTTCACGTCGATCACGATGCAACGGCCGCCGGGCAGCTTGATGACGCAGTCGGGCCGAAGCTGGCGCTCGCCGTCGGAGACTGCCGCCTCCAGCTCGAAATCGACATTTTCGGCCAATCCCGCCGATTCGAGGATGGTGCGCAGCTGCTCCTCGCCCCAGCGGCCGCGATGCTTCGGACTCGATCGCAATACGTTGGTCAGGCGCGCCGTCTCGCGGCGTACCACCTCATTGCCCATGGTCAGCTGGCCGACGGCTTCCTTGAGCGCCTCATAGCTGCCGACGCGTTCCTTTTCGACCTTGGCCAGTCCCTCCTCGTAGCGCTTCAACGTCGTTTCGACCGGCGTCAGCAATGCCTTGAGTTTTTCCTCACCCTTCTCGTTCGCCTGGGCGAAGCGCTGGTCGGCGCGCTCGAGGAACGCCTTTTGCGCCTCGCCCAGCAACTTGGCACCGACCTCACTGAATTGAGCCGAGAGCGCGTCCTTGGCATCGCGCAATTCGGTGAGCCGTGCCTCGAACGCCTGCGCCCGCTCGCCCATAGCCGAGCGTTCGACGGCCAGATCGCGCAACGCGCTGTCGCGTTCGGCCCGCAGCGCGTCGAGCGTCTGGCGCATTTGCGGCACTTCGTCGGCAAGCGCTTGCGACCTTGCAGCGGAACCGGCGCGCGCCAGCCATCCGATCGCGAGGCCGGCCAGCAGCGCCAATATTCCAGTTGCCAACGCCAGACCCATCATGCCCTCATCCGGAACGAAATGTGAACTTAGCCCGGGATGCGGTGCGGCTCAAGCTGGATGCCATTTCACCGCTGAGTTTATCGATTCCCGCCTGCGGGAATTATGAGGCCTCGGTTCGGCTTGAACCAACGCGCAACCCGTGGAAGTTGAGGCCGATGTCCACCGATCTCGAAATCGCCCGCGCCGCCACCCTCAAGCCGATCACCCAAATAGCGGCCGGCCTCGGAATCCCCGACGAGGCGGTCGATCCTTATGGGCGCTTTAAGGCCAAGCTCTCGCTCGACTGGCTCCAAGCCAACGCAGCGACGCCGAAGGGCAAATTGATCCTCGTCACGGCGATCAGCCCGACTCCGGCGGGCGAAGGCAAGAGCACGACCTCGGTCGGGCTGGCAGACGCGCTGTCGCTGTCCGGACGACGTACATTGCTTTGCCTGCGCGAACCCTCGCTCGGCCCCTGCTTCGGCCAGAAAGGCGGGGCTGCCGGCGGCGGCAAGGCGCAGGTCGCGCCAATGGAGGATATCAACCTCCACTTCACCGGCGATTTTCACGCCATCACCAGTGCGCACAATCTGCTCGCGGCGATTATCGACAATCATATCCACTGGGGCAACGCGCTCGATATCGACGTGCGTCGGGTCGTCTGGCGGCGCGTGCTCGACATGAACGACCGCGCATTGCGCGACATTGCGCAGTCGCTCGGCGGGCCCGCCAACGGGTTCCCGCGCGAAAGCGGGTTCGACATCACGGTGGCGTCAGAGGTAATGGCGATCCTCTGCCTCGCGACTGACCTCGCCGATCTACGCGCGCGCCTCGGCCGGATCATCGTCGGCCGCAGCCGCGACCACCGCCCCATCACGGCGCACGATCTCAAGGCCGATGGTGCGATGGCGGTGCTGCTCAAGGATGCAATCCGCCCCAACCTGGTCCAGACGCTCGAGAATAATCCGGCGATCGTCCATGGCGGGCCGTTCGCCAACATCGCCCATGGCTGCAATTCGGTAATCGCGACCCGCGCCGCTTTGGGCCTCGCTGATTATGTCGTGACCGAAGCAGGATTCGGCGCGGATCTCGGCGCCGAGAAATTCTTCGACATCAAGTGCCGCCAAGCAGGGCTCACGCCAGCCGCCGCGGTGATCGTCGCGACCGTGCGCGCGCTCAAGATGAATGGCGGCGTCACCAAGGCCGATCTGCCCACGCCCGATGTCGCGGCGGTCGAGCGCGGGGGTGTCAACCTTGCCCGCCACATCGAGAATGTCCGCCAGTTCGGCTTACCAGCCGTCGTCGCGATCAATCATTTCGCGACCGACACCGACCAGGAGATTGAGGCGGTCATGAAAATCGCCCGCGCTCATGGCGCCGATGCCGCACTCTGCCGCCACTGGGCCGAAGGTGGCGGCGGCGCGCTCGACTTGGCCGAGAAGGTCGCCGCGCTCGCTGACGGCCCGAGCCGGTTCGCCCCGCTTTACAACGACGATCTGCCGCTGTTCGAGAAGATCAACGCCGTCGCCACACGCATCTACCGGGCTGAGCGTGCCGAGGCCGATCCGCAGGTGCGCGCCCGGCTTGCACGCTGGGAGGCCGAAGGCTTCGGCCATTTGCCCGTCTGCATGGCCAAGACCCAATATAGCTTCTCGACCGATCCGGCCGCGCTTGGTGCACCCACTGGCCATATCGTCCATGTACGCGAGGTCCGGCTGGCGGCCGGCGCTGGCTTCGTGGTTGCAATCTGCGGCGAGCTGATGACCATGCCGGGCCTGCCGCGCGTGCCGGCGGCCGAGACGATCGGCTTCGATGCGGCGGGCAACGTCGAAGGACTGTTCTAGACGGAACGCGCGCAGTGGCGCAGGATTGAGCAATCAAAGATCGGAGAGAGCCCAATGTCCATCCGCAAGATGATCGCGTCGCATCCCGCCGTGCATGGCCATATCAACGAGCCGCTCGCCGAAGCCGCCAAGCACGCCATGTATTGCGCGGTGATCTGCACCTCCTGCGCCGATGCCTGCTCGGCCGAAGAGATGGACATGCGCCAGTGCATCCGGCTGTGCATGGATTGCGCCGATGCATGCACCGCGACCTCGCGGATGGCGGTGCGGCGCACGGGCGACAATGACGCGGCGCTGCGCGCGATGCTGCGCGCCTGCATCGATATCTGTGCCTTTTGCGCGGAGGAATGCGACAAGCACGACCACGAACATTGCAAGCGCTGTGCGCAAATGTGCCGCGAATGCGCCCAGGATTGCCGCCGCGCGCTCGCGACCTTGGGGAATTAGAGCCCCCTAGCTCTCGTCATGCCAGCGAAGGCCGGATCCGCCCATTCTACCGCCGAAGGGACACGCCGAAGCGGCCATTCGGCTCTCTTACCCGATTTGTAGCGGATCGACCAACGGCCTCACGCCGCGTTGCGCTGGCGCTTCGCCTTTTCCAGCTTTTTGAGTACCATTTCGCGCTTCAACCGGGACAGATGATCGATGAACAATATGCCTTCGAGATGGTCCATCTCGTGCTGCAGGCAGGTCGCGAGCATGCCATCAATCCGCTCGTCATGCCGAACGCCGTTCTCGTCCATCCAGCGTGCATGGATCACCGCCGGACGTTCGACCTCGGCATATTGATCGGGCACCGACAGGCAGCCTTCATTATAGGTGTTGAGGTCCTGCGACGGCTCGCTCAGCTCGGGATTGATGAATACGAGCGGCTTGCGGATCGGCTGCCCGTCGCCATCCTCATCTTCCTGCAGGTCGATCACGAGCAGGCGCTTGGGCACGCCTACCTGAATGGCGGCCAGCCCGATGCCAGGCGCCTCGTACATCGTCTCGAACATGTCCGCGATCAGCGTGCGCAGATCGTCATCGATCGCTTCGACTGGCGCCGACTTGACGCGCAGCCGGGGATCGGGTGCCTCGATAATCGAACGTATTGCCATGCCAGCGATCTAAGCGGTTGGCACATCGGCTTCAAGATCGGGCTGCCACAACTCGATCGGATTACCTTCGGGATCGTGGATACGCGCAAATCTGCCAAGCCCGGGCATGTCCCAATCGGGATCGGTGGTAACCTCGATGTCGGCAGCGCGAAGTCGGGCCAGCAACCCGTCGAGATCGTCGACGCGAAGGTTGAGCATCCACGTTTTGTCTGTCGCGAAATAGGTTGTGTCGGCCTCGAATGGCGAAAATACCGACGGCCCCGCCTGGGGCTGCCAAAGCCCATATTCGCCAGCACCCACGCCGAGATGGGACGCATACCATTTCGATAGCGTCGCGGGGTCGTTCGCACGGAAGAAAAAGCCCCCGATTCCGGTCACGCCCATCGCTCTATCTCCTCATGATATGGGCCGCCGCGCTCGCAGCGCCTGCGCCAGCGTCCCCTCGTCCAGATAATCCAGTTCGCCCCCGACCGGGAGTCCGTGCGCCAATTGCGTGACCCTTACGGGAAAGCGCTCGATCCGCTCGGCAATATAATGGGCGGTGGTCTGGCCCTCCAGTGTAGCGTTCATGGCCAGCACGACCTCGTCAATCCCACCGCGCTCGATCCGGCCCACCAGCTGGTCGATCGTCAGATCCTCCGGACGAATGCCCTCCAGCGCCGCCAGCCGACCTCCCAGCACGTGGAAGCGGCCTGGGAAGAGACGGGAGCGATCGAGCGCCCAAAGGTCCGCCACCTCCTCTACCACGCACAGCATGCGAGCATCGCGACGGGGATCGGCACAGATGGTGCACGGATCCGAGGTGTCGACATTTCCACAGGTTGAACAGGTCGCCAGCTTATCGCTCACCGCCTGCAAGGCACGCTGGAGCGGCACCAGTCCCGCCTCGCGCCGCTTGAGCAGATGGAGCACGGCACGTCGAGCCGAGCGCGGGCCGAGGCCCGGCAAACGCGCAAGCGCCTGGGTCAGCGCATCGATCTCGGGAGAGGCCATCGCGGAACATATGGCGTTCCCCCCAACGTCTTGCCAGCGAAAGCTGGCATCTCGGGCGATCATGGAACGCCGTTCTCCCGAGATGCCAGCTTCCGCTGGGATGACGAATGTGGTGAAGGCGCGCATATGCGCATCATCTTCATGGGAACGCCGGACTTCGCGGTACCGACGCTTGAGGCACTGCATGGAGCCGGCCACGATATCGTCGCGGCCTACACCCAGCCGCCGCGCCCGGCCGGAAGGGGCAAGGCGGATCGGCCGTCGCCGGTTCAGTTGCGAGCCGAAACGCTCGGAATCGAAGTGCGTTCGCCCGCCTCGCTGCGAACGGAGGCGGCGCAGGCCGATTTCGCCGCGCTTGAACCGGACGCGGTGGTGGTCGCGGCCTACGGACTGATCCTTCCGCAGGCGATCCTCGATGTGCCGGTCTGGGATTGCCTCAACGTCCACGCTTCGCTGCTGCCGCGGTGGCGCGGCGCGGCGCCGGTACAGCGCGCTATCCTTGCCGGCGATGCCGAAACCGGGGTGACGATCATGGCGATGGAAGCCGGTCTCGATACTGGCGACATGCTCGCGGTCGAACGCACGCCGATCGCGAACAAGAATTCCGGAACACTCACCGCCGAGCTCGCCAAAATGGGCGCGGCAATGATGGTGGAGGTGCTCGCCGATCCTGGCGCCTTCCCCGCCCAGCCGCAGCCCGACGACGGCGTCACCTATGCCGCCAAGATCGACAAGGCGGAAACACGCCTCGATTTCACGCAACCGGCGAACCAGGTCGAGCGGCAGGTCCGCGCGTTCGCGCCCGCTCCCGGCGCGTGGTTCGAACATCACGGTGAGCGTGTGCGTATATTGGCAGCCGAGCTTGCCGACGCCGGCGGCGCACCGGGTACGGTGTTGGATGGGCTTGCCGTAGCGTGTGGGGATGGTTCGATCCGGCCGTTGCAGGTCCAGCGCGCTGGTCGTGCCCCGATGTCGCCTGCCGAGCTGCTGCGAGGCTTCGCGATCCCGCCCGGCACATTGCTCGCATGACCCGTTTCCGCCTGACGATCGAATTTGACGGCCGGCCGTTCATGGGCTGGCAGCGGCAGGCGCATGGTCCATCGGTTCAACAGGCGATCGAGGAGGCGACTTTCACGATCACCGGCGAAGATGCCGTGCTCTGCGCGGCGGGCCGTACCGATGCCGGGGTACATGCGTTGGCGATGGCAGCGCATGTCGATGTGGAAAAGGCGATCGGGCCGTTTCGGTTGATGGAGGCGCTCAACGCCGTGCTGAAACCGCAGCCCATCGCGATCCTCGATTGCGCGACCGTCGCGGATGACTGGCACGCCCGCTTTTCCTGCTTTGGCCGCGACTATCGCTACAGGATCGTCAATCGCCGCGCGCCCCTGACGCTCGAAAGGGGTCGCGCCTGGCAGATTGCCCGTCCGCTCGATGCGGAAGCGATGCATGCCGCCGCTCAGCAATTGGTTGGCCGGCACGATTTTACGACTTTCCGTTCGGCCCATTGTCAGTCCGAAAGCCCTGTAAAGACGCTCGACCGGCTGGATGTGCGGCGCAAGGGCGACGTTGTGCTGATCGAAGCCGCCGCGCGCTCCTTCCTCCATCATCAGGTGCGTTCCATGGTCGGTTGCCTCGCGCTCGTCGGTCAGGGCCAGTGGAGCACGGCGGACCTCAAGGCAGCGCTCGACGCGACGGACCGCGCCTCGCTCGGTCTCAACGCACCGGCGGACGGCCTCTATTTCATCGGAGCGCGCTACTGACTGGCAAGAACTCCGTCATCCTGAGCATTCAGGCAGAGCATCATCAGGAGCGCCGAAATTTCAGTGACAGTCGCCCAGCCGACGGGCGGACACGGTTGTCGTCATGCGCATCGGCCGGGGTCCGCTCATCTCGCTGCTGCCCGTGGCCGTAAAGCTGGTGGGTGTGAAATTCCCTTCGCTACGCGACGTCATTTTCATGCCATTCTGGTTGCAGACCATCTCTGACGAGAAATGTCCGCCGGTCATCGAATAACGGGTGAAATGGCAATTCGGGGAGGATTTGAGCATTTCCTGCGGGCCCTTCGCCACGTCCTTGGCCGTCGCGCAATGCTTCACCACCGTCTTGTGTCCGCGCATCATCTTCGCAACCGCCGGCGGAGCATTGGGCATGTCGACGGAATTGATCGTCAACACGGTCTCCCACAGACCGGCCAAGATTGGTGATTTCTGCGCCGCAAGCGGTGCCGCCGCCAGCACCAATGACGACAGACCCAACAAAGCGCGCATCCCCGTTCCCCTTTCACATATGTTTATTCTGTTTATTCGGCGGCGATCGTCTCCGCCTCATCTTCATTCACCGGAAAATCTTGCTCCTGCAGGAAGCGCTCCGCGTCGAGCGCGGCCATGCAGCCGGTGCCCGCTGCGGTGACCGCCTGGCGATAGATTTTGTCCATCACGTCGCCGCACGCGAATACCCCGGGAACGCTCGTCCGCGAGGTGCCTGGCGTGACCTTGATATAGCCCTCGTCCAGTTCAAGCTGGCCAGCGAACATCTCGGTTGCGGGATGATGGCCGATCGCGA
>DATMIP010000061.1:0-2865 GCA_035554515.1 Sphingomonas sp.
GGTCCGTCCCAATCGCGTGCGCAAATCGGTAGGTGCCGAGAGGACGTTCTTCGAGGATATCAGCGATCCCGATGGTTTGGCGGCAGCTCTTGAGACGGTGCTTGAGACACTGATGGAACGGATCGAACGATCGGGATCGGCCGGTCGTACGATGACGCTCAAGGTCAAATATGCTGATTTTCGGCAAATCACCCGCGCCCGCAGCTTCACCGCCGTGATCAGCGATCGAGCAACGATCGGGGGAGCGGGGCACGGCCTGCTGGCGGCTTTATGCCCGGTTCCGCTGGGCGTGCGGCTGCTGGGCCTTACGCTTTCAGCTCTGGTCGAGGATGAGGAAGATGAGGGCCAGCTCGGCCTCTCGCTGTGACCAAACACCTCGGGCGCAAAGTCCGGAATAGCGTAACGTTTTGGGCATGAGCTAAATCTATCCGTCGGACATGTTGACACACACGGTGTCGACTTCCACCTCCCGATGCTATCCACGCGAGGTAAGAGCCATGCGCCGGCCGTTCGGACAGAATTATGCCTTCGTCGTCGCCGGCGTGACCTTCGCGGCATTGCTGGTCGCGGCCGGATTGCGCGCTGCGCCGAGCGTGCTGATGCTGCCGCTCGGAGCAAATTTCGGCTGGAGCCGGGCGACGGTCTCGACCGCTGCGGCGATCGGTATCTGCCTCTACGGGCTGGTCGGGCCATTCGCTGCCGCCTTGATGCAAACCTTGGGCATCCGCCGCACGATGATGGGCGGCCTCACTTTGATGGCCGGTGCCACCTTTGCCAGCCTGTGGATGACCCAGCCCTGGCACTATATCCTCACCTGGGGGGTGATTTCGGGCATCGGCAGCGGCGCGGTCGCATCGGTGATGGGCGCGGCGGTCGTCAATCGCTGGTTCGCAACCCGCCAGGGCCTGATCATGGGCGTACTGACGGCTTCGACGGCGACAGGCGCGTTGATCTTCCTGCCGTTCATGGCGTGGCTGACGCGGCATGGTGCGTGGCAGCCGATCATGTGGTTCGTTGGCATCGGCTGCGCGATACTGATCCCGGTGGTTGCGCTGTTGGTACCCGAACATCCCGGCGACATCGGCACCGAACGGTTCGGCGGGGCGGCGGGCAGCGCGGTGGCGAGCAGACCGCGCGGCGCGCCAAGTGTGATGCTGGCATTCACCGCGCTGCGCACCGCCAGCCGATCGCCGACCTTCTGGTTGCTGTTCGGGACCTTCTTCGTGTGCGGGCTCACCACCAATGGCCTCGTCGGTACGCATTTGATCGCTTATTGCGGCGATCACGGGATTGCGCCCGTGCAGGCGGCCGGCCTGCTGTCGCTGATGGGACTGTTCGATCTGTTCGGCACGACCGGATCGGGCTGGCTGACCGATCGTTATGATCCGCGCAAATTGCTGTTCGTCTATTACGGCCTGCGCGGGCTTTCGCTGATCGCGCTGCCTTTCCTCGATTTCGGGGCGGGCAGCCTCGCCATGTTTGCCATCTTCTACGGGCTCGACTGGATTGCGACCGTGCCGCCCACGGTCAAGCTGGCGACCATAACCTTCGGCGAGCGTGATGCGCCGATAATCTTCGGCTGGGTATTTGTCGGGCACCAATTGGGCGCGGCGACCGCGGCCTTCGGCGCGGGCCTGATCCGTACGCAGACGGGCAGCTACAGCCCGGCCTTCCTGATCGCCGGCATGTTCGGCGTGGCCGCGGCGCTGGCCGTGATCCTGTGGCGCGCCGAGCCCACGCGAACGAGGTTCGCCGCCGTCTGATCCCCGCCGTCGCTTGGATGGCCACGCTTTGCGCGCTCCCCGATCCGGCTTGACCTGATCGCAAAGCGGTTTCAGGCGTTACGTTCGGCCGCGACGAGAGGAACCGAATGCTGGCGATCCTGCAGATGCTTGAGGAAAAGCGCGCTCAGGCCAAGCTGGGCGGCGGGCAGAAGCGCATCGATGCGCAGCATGCGAAGGGCCGGCTGACCGCGCGCGAGCGACTGGATGTGTTGCTGGACCCGGGCTCGCTCGAAGAACTCGACATGTATGTCGAGCATAATTGCGTCGATTTCGGCATGGCCGATCAGGTGATACCGGGCGACGGTGTCGTCACCGGATCGGGGACGATCAACGGGCGACTGGTCTTCGTCTTCAGCCAGGATTTCACCGTCTTCGGCGGGTCGCTTTCCGAGCGCCACGCGCAGAAGATCTGCAAGGTGATGGACGCGGCGATGAAGGTCGGGGCGCCGGTCATCGGGCTCAATGACAGCGGCGGCGCGCGCATCCAGGAGGGCGTGGCCTCGCTCGCCGGCTACGCCGACATCTTCCTGCGCAACACCCTCGCCTCGGGCGTCATCCCGCAGATCTCCGCGATCATGGGCCCGTGCGCCGGCGGCGCCGTGTACTCGCCGGCCATCACCGACTTCACCGTGATGGTGGAGGGTACGAGCTACATGTTCGTCACCGGTCCGGAGGTGATCCGCACGGTGACGCACGAGCAGGTGAGCAAGGAAGCGCTCGGCGGCGCGATGACGCACAACGAGAAGAGCGGCGTGGCGCACTTCGCCGTGCCCTCCGATCGCGACTGCCTCGCTCTCATCCGCGAGCTGCTCGGCTTCCTGCCCGGCAACAATCTCGACAGCCCGCCGATCGTCGAGTGCAGCGATCCGCCGGATCGCGAAGACGAGGCGCTCGATCGGCTGATTCCCGCCTCGACCAACCAGCCCTACGACATGCTGGACCTCGTGCATCTCGTCGCCGACGAGGGCCACTTCCTCGAGGTGCATCGCTACTACGCGCGCAACATGCTGGTCGGGTTCATGCGCCTCGGCGGGCGATCGGTCGGCGTGGTGGCCAATCAGCCGGCGCACCTCGCCGGCAC
>DATMIP010000062.1:0-3481 GCA_035554515.1 Sphingomonas sp.
GTCGGCTGGTTGATCATGACCATGCCGGCGCGGATATTCTTCTTGAAGTGGCGCGCATATTTCTGGCTGGTGGTAACGATGCCCGCCGAAAGACCGAAATTGCCGCGATTGGCGAGTTCGAGCGCCTCTTCATAGGATTTGGCACGTACGGTCGAGACGACCGGACCGAACACCTCCTCGTTATTGATCCGCATATCGGGATTGGTGTCGGCGATGAGCGTGGGGCTCATGAAATATCCGGGTGTGTCGAGTTCCAGCTTGTCCCCCCCGGTGACGAGGCGGCCGCCCTCGGCGGTAGCGATATCGACATAGCGCAGATTCTGTTCGAACTGGCTGTCGGAGGATGCGGGGCCGACCTGAGTCGACGGATCGAGTGCCGCGCCCACCTTGAGCGCCTTGGCGCGCGCCGCCAGCGCTTCGACAAAACGGTCGTGGATGCCCTCCTGCACGATCACCTTCGACGAAGCGGTACAGCGCTGGCCGGTCTGGAAGAAGCCGCCATCGAGCGCGATCGCCACCGCACGATCGAGGTCGGCATCGTCCAGGACGACGAGCGGGTTCTTGCCTCCCATTTCGAGCTGGACGCGGGCCTGACGGCTGACCGCGGCGATACCGACCTTGGCGCCGACGCTCTGTGATCCGGTGAAGGATACCCCGTTGACGTCGGGATGTTCGACGATCGCCGAGCCGACGCCGCCCTGGCCCAATACCATGTTGAAGATGCCGGCGGGCGCATTGAGCGCCGTCGCCACTTCGTGAATGATCGTCGCGAGCGCATGCGCGATCGCCGGCGTCGGATTGGCGGGCTTGAGCACGACCGTATTGCCAAAGGCCAGCGCGGGCGCGGCTTTCCAGGCGGGAATCGCGATCGGGAAATTCCACGGCGTGATCAGTCCATAGACGCCGACCGCTTCGCGCCAGACTTCCACGTCGAGACCCGGGCGGGTGGATTCGAGCGTCTGGCCGTGACGGCGCAGCGCCTCACCACCGAAATATTTGAAGATGCGCGCGGCGCGCATCACCTCGCCCATGCCCTCCGGCCGGGTCTTGCCTTCCTCGCGTGAGAGCAATTCGCCGAGTTCGGCGGCACGCGCCATGATCGCGTTGCCGACCTTGTCGAGCAGATCCGAACGCAATTCGGGCGAGGCCATCGACCAGGCCGGAAAAGCCGACCGGGCGGCCGCGACGGCGGCGTCGACCTCCGCCTTGCCGCCCGCTGGATAGGAAGCGATCACCTCGTCCGTGTTCGAAGGGTTGATGCTGTTGAACGGCGTATCGGCCTCGACCGCCTTGCCACCGATGAAATGCGTGAGCTTCATGGGAAATTCCTGCCTTCTTGAGCGGTCAGCCGATCAGGCCGCGCGAAACGAGATTCTGCATCAGCCCGGAGATACCGAGCGTCCAGGGTGGCGCCAATTTGGAGTGCGTGACGCGATTTACCAGCTTGCCCAATCTGGGCGTCGAGATCGAAACCAGGTCCCCCAGCTTGTGGGTGAAGCCGCGGCCCGGATCGTCGCGATCCTGGGTCGGCGCGAACAGCGTGCCGAGGAACAGGATATAGCCGTCGGGATAATGATGCTCGCTCATCGCCTGCGCGACGAGATCGGTCGGGTCGCGGCTGATCTCGCGCATCGAGCTGTGGCCTTTGAGGACATAGCCATCCTCTCCCTCGATCAGAAGATCGACGTCGGCGCTGCGGACATCATCCATCGAAAAGCTTTCATCGAACAGCCGGACGAATGGCCCCAGCGAGCAGGAGGCATTATTGTCCTTGGCCTTGCCCAGCAGCAGCGCCGATCGCCCCTCGAAATCCCGCAGATTGACGTCATTGCCCAGGCTGGCGCCAATCGGCTCACCATGATGATCGGCCAGGATTGCGATTTCGGGCTCGGGATTATTCCACGAACTGTCTGACCGGATGCCGATATCGGCGCCCCACCCCACGGTCGACAACACCGGCGACTTGGTGAAAATCTCCGCGTCGGGGCCGATCGCGACCTCGAGATATTGCGACCACATGCCCTCGTCGATCAGCGCCTCCTTGAGCGCCATCGCGTCGGAAGAGCCTGGTTTGAGCCCCCGGATGCCGGCGCCGATCCGGCTTTCGAGCATCGCGCGCACCTCGGCGGCCTTGCCGGCATCGCCACGCGCGCGCTCCTCGATGACGCGTTCGACAGCCGAAACGGCAAAGGTGACTCCGGCCGCCTTGACGCATTGCAGGTCGACGGGACTGAGCAGGCGCGGCGCGGTGTCGCCGCAAAGGCCGAGACTGTCGAGATCGCCGAGCGCGACGCCGGCAGCGCCGTCGAAGGCGCGATTGGCGACGAGCGCGGCAACGGTCGGCGCGACGCGGCTCATGTCGTGGAGCACGCCGCCTTCCAGCAGCACCGGAGTCGGGCCGTCCGCCACCTCGATTCGGCCGACGAAGCGTCCGTCACGCCAATCTTCGGCCAGCATCTCCGCCGGCTCGAACGCCTTCATTTCCGCTCTCCCGCACGCAGCCCTGCAGGCGCGCCCATCGGCGGCGCCTGTTAGCGCTACCGGATCGACGCCGAACGCGGCGGTGTCAAGAGCCCAGCGCCCATCAATTGCGCTCCTTCTCGCTCAGTTTCCTCCTGGCCATACAGCCATGGCGCAATTGCCCTTTTTCCGGCATCCCCGTACCTGCGCGACATTCATGGCCGCATCGGCGATCGCAGGAACGGGGACGCCGGGACGCCGCCGTCAGCTCCTACGCTTTCCGATATGCCGCCATGATCGTATGTCCCGCGATCCCGTTGGCATTTTCCTCCAGGTATCGGCGCAATATCTTGGCGCCCCCCAGCCTGTACCACAGCGATCGACGCCAACCCTTCGGAACATAGCGGGCTTCGATCTCGGCCTGGCACCAGCCCGGATGGTTGAGTGGCTCGACATCGATTCTCAATAGATCGAGTCCGAATTCGTGCGCGACGGCGGTAAGGCTTTCCCGGTTCCACAGGCTCAGATGATGCGGAGGGCCGTTGAGCACCGCTTCCTTGCTCAGGCCGATGAAACCATCGTCATTGGGCACGGCTATAACCAGCACCCCTCCCTTTTTGAGCGCCGCCTTGCAGGCCAGCAGGAAACTCCTCGGCTGCGGAACATGTTCGAGCACCTGGAAGGCGGTGACCATGTCATAATATTCGGGTCGGGCCTCGGCATGCGTCTCGATATATTCGTCGACGATCTCGATGCCCCTGGTCTCGGCATGGCCCGCGGCCACCTTGTTCGATTCGAGCCCGGTGACCCTGGCGCCGCATGCCTCCTTGACCTTCGCCAGAAAGGCGCCTCGGCCGCAGCCTATATCCAATACTCGATCATCGCTCTTGGCCCATGCCACGGCGATCTGATGCTCCCATTTCTTTTCGTCGTAATAATCCGGAATGCGCCTCTCGAGATCTTCGTAAAATGAAGCCTCGCCGACAATGTCTTGCGGGTAGTAGAATTTTACCCCCGTGTT
>DATMIP010000063.1:0-10767 GCA_035554515.1 Sphingomonas sp.
AGCAGCGGGGACGGGAGTGGTCATGGTTTCAACAGTCCTTTAGATATGGGGTTAGCAAGGCGGCCCGGTCAGTGCCGCCAGCGGCCAGCTTCATTCTTTCGGAATTACCCAACGGAACGGACGCGAGTCCGAACTCTTGATGGGATTCCCGCTCTGATCCTTGGCCGGACTATACCGGCCGCGACGCGTAACGAGACGACAGGATGCTTCGTCGAGGTCGGGGGAGCCGCTTGACGATGTCACGCGGCAATTTTCAACGCGGCCAGCCTCGTTGATCGTCCAGGCGATCACGACGCGCCCTTCCCGCTCCTCGCGAAGCGCGGCCGGGGGATAATCGTCCGTCGTAACCCACGATTGCGGATTACCCTTGGCGGCCGCGGCCTGCGAAATCACTGGCGGAGGCGGGGCGGGGGGCGCTGACGGCGTTATCACGGGCGGCGGTGGCGGTGCCACCGGCACGGTCTGGATCGGGGGTGCAATCGTACTGGTCTGCACGATCGGCGGAGGTGACACGATCGGCGGCGGCGGCACATCCTGCTGCTGCGGCGGCGGTGGCGGTGGCTTCTGCTCCGGTGGTGGCGGCTGGTCCTTGACGTCGACGATCTTCAAATCCTCGGCCGTCTTCTTGATGACCTGGAATGCAAGCCCGGTTACGAACGCATATCCGATCACCACATGGAGCAGGATCACCAGCCCGATGGAGACCGCCTTGCGAGGGGTCATTGTTGGTTGGTCAGCGTAAGCCATTAAAAAATGACACTCCCTCCGATCCCTAGATAGACACCGCCCCCATACGGTATCTTGTCGACGCGACGCAGCAGGGCTCTTCTCCCGGTCCGCGACACGCCGTGTTCCTATCGCGGCGATTCAACCCATGCAAACGCTTTATGGTTGCGTTAATCACGTATTGGCCGGTTGAATCTGTCCGGCTGCGCGTTGAAAGACTTTCCGGATGCGTCACTTCTATAGTTTCGGCTTGGTCACGCTATCGATGATCGCGAGCGCTCCGTCATTCGCGGCGCCGCTTCCCTTTGGCGGCCTGCGCACCGACTATGATTATGTCGAATTGGCCGACATGGCATTGGCCGCGCCGCAGGCAATTGCTGCCGACATCGCCGACGCGATCCCGCTCAAGGGTGCCGCTGCCGGGAATGTTCCCGCCGGCAGCAGGCGTTATTATGTCCAGGCGGACGTTCGTGCGCTGATCAGGGGAAGCGGAGTTCCGGCGCACGTTACCTATCTGGTCGACCTGCCCGACGATGCGCGCGGGAAACGGCGAAAGCTCAAGGGCATTCCCGTGTTGTTGCTGGCCGCCACCACGGCAAAGCCCGGCGAAATTCGCCTGGTCGGTCCGCGCGCCCAGGTGCCGCGTACGCCGGAAAATGAAACGAGGCTGCGGGCAATACTCACCGCGGCGGTAGCTCCTGACGCCCCGCCCGCCATCACCGGTGTCACCCGTGCGTTCCATGTCGCGGGTTCGCTGCCGGGTGAAAGCGAAACCCAGATATTCCTGCGGACTGCCGACAACCGGCCCATCTCGCTTTCGGTCCTGCGGCGCCCGCACGAACAACCGCGTTGGGCGGTGGCATTGTCCGAGCTGGTCGATGACAGTGCCGCGCCTCCGGAGCGGGAGACGTTGCTCTGGTATCGATTGGCGTGCGGTTTGCCGCGCGAACTTCCCGATACCGCGGTGGAGGCACTCGCCAGTGAAGATGCCGCCGCCGCGCGGGCAGACTATCAGATCGTGCTGGCCGGCCTCGGCACCTGCGGACGTTAGTGGTGAAAACCAGGCGGATGAGTTCGAGGGTCATCCTCGCGCTATCATCGCGAAGCGCGCAGCGCTGTGGCGATCCAGCCTGCGAGTCTGGATTGCCGCGCCGCTTGCGCGGCTCGCAATGACCGGTTCGAAAAGTTGGATTCCAACCGTTAGCCGCGGCTCAGGTGCACGAAATCGCGCTCGAAGCTTTCGAGATGCGTGCCGCCGTCGACGAACAAGGTCTGCCCCGTCACCGAAAGGGCGTTCAGCAGATAGGCTACCGCGTTGGCGATATCGGCAGGTGCGGAGTTTCGTTCGAGCGGCATCGCCGCCGCCAGGCGAGTCCATTGACCCTCGCTGTAATCTTCACCCGGCAATGTCATACCCGGTGCCACGGCGTTGACCCGGACCCGGGGCGCAAAGGACCGCGCCATTACCCGCGTCACCGAAGCCAGCGCGAGCTTCGAGGCCGTGTAGGCCGCCTGATCGATCGGCGGATTTGCCACCCGCTGATCGAGGATATTGACCACCGCCCCGCTCTGCTCTTCGTGCAGGGCAGCGGCAAAATCACGGATCAACAGCACCGGCGCGACGAAATTCACGTCCATGTGCCGGGCCAGCATTTTCGCATCGAGATCGGCCCAGGCGCCTTCGCTGATGATCGACGCATTGTTGACGAGCGCATCGGGCGCGCGCCCGAAATATGCGGTCACCTGCCCGATCAGGCCCTCGACTTCGTCCGCCACCGCAAGATCGCACGGGAAGACCGACCATTTGCAGCCGTGCGCCTGGATCGCTTCGGCAAGATCCGGATCGGGATCTCCTGCACGATGGGCGTGCAGCGCGAGATCATATCCTTCGGCCGCCAGCCGCATCGCAATGCTGGCGCCGACCCGGTGAAGCCCGCCGGTGACGAGCGCAAGCATCAGCGCCGCTCGCGCACCAGGGTCATCCCGATCGATTCGCCGGCCCGCGACAATGCGAGCTTCACGATTTGAACCTCGACCCGTGTGACCCGCTCGTCACCGCCGAATATCGTATCGATAATATGGTCGGCTACAGCCTCTACCAGGGTGAAATGCACATCGCGCGGCAGACATTCCTCAACCGCGCGCCGCAGGTCCAGATAATTCTTGGAGGCTTTGAGCGGCGCATCATGCGGGAATCGGCCGAGCGCCGGAATATCAGCCTTGACCGATATCCTGAGCGGCTGGGGCATGTGGGTTTCTTCCGAATATATGCCGGTCAGCACGTCGACGACGAGATCGCTCACCTCGAGCCGCACGAAATCGCCTGGCCCTCCCGTTTCGGGTACGAGCACGAGCGGCCTGGGGTGATCGATTGCGGTCATTGCTATCTCTTATCTGTAACATGGCGCCCGTAGCAGGGGTGCTCCCAGCGTTCCAGCCAGCTTCCTTTTCGCCGATATTGCGCTATGCGCCGCCCCCTCGCCGCCGGAGCCTGCCTTGTTGATCAACCTTTGCCCGCTCGCCGACGTCAGGCCGGAAGAGGTCGAGCAGCTGCTCGACGCGGCATTCGGGACCGATCGGCAAGCGCGCACAGCCTATCGGATTCGCGCGGGGATGCTCCCGATTCCCGAATTGTCGCTCGCCGCATATGAAGAGGAGCGTCTGGTCGGGACGCTCCAGAGCTGGCCGATCGCGCTGCATGGGCCCGCGGGCGAGACACCGCTGATCCTGGTCGGTCCGGTCGCGGTCGATCCGGATAGGCAACAGCGCGGTATCGGGCGAACGATGATGACGGCGATGTTGAGCCGGACGGAAGGCTGCGAACCGCTCGTGCTGATCGGCGATCCCGAATATTATGGGCGGCTGTTCGGCTTCATCGCCGATGCCACCGCCAATTGGGAATTGCCCGGGCCGTTCGAACGACGGCGGCTTCTGGCCCGTACCGGCGGACGTGATCTGCCTTATCGCGGTATGCTCGGCCCGAGACAATCACCTCGCCAGGACGAGACAAGAGGCCTCGACATCCGCTAACGCGGGACCATGCCCGAACGCGCGCCCCCCCTGCCCGAGCTCGCAGGACTTTCGCTTGTCGAAATCGCGCAGGCAGCCGCGGAACGCCGATTGCCACCGGTGGAGCAGTGGCACCCGCCCCATTGCGGCGATAGCGGGATGCGGATCGCGCGCGACGGCACCTGGTTCCATGACGGGCGGCCGATCACGCGGCCGGCCATGGTCCGCCTGTTCGCGAGCCTGCTTCGCCGCGAAACGGACGGGCGTCACGTCCTTGTCACCCCCGTTGAGAAGCTCGACATCGCGGTCGACGACGCGCCCTTCGCCGCGATAGAGGTGACGAGCGAGGGAGAGGGCCCGGGGCGAACGCTTGCCTTTCGGCTCAACACCGACGAGCCCGTCATCGCCGGTCCGAACCATGGATTGCAGCTGATCGATGCCCGGCCCTATCTGCACGTCAGGGCGGGCCTTCATGCCAGCCTGGCCCGTCCGGTCTATTACGAGCTCGCCGAGCTCGCCTTGCGCGAGGGCGGGAATCCCGCGGGCCTGTGGTCCGGCGGCAGCTTCTTCGCATTGAGCGACGAATGAGCCTGGTCGAACGGTTACGCCTCGCACTGGCGCGCGAGGGGCATCATACGCCCATAAACGGTGATGAATATGATCACGCCGCCGGCGTCTATAAACCGGCCGCGGTGCTCATTGCGATTACCGATCGGACCGAACCCGGCCTGTTGCTGACTTTACGCCAGCCCCACCTTCGGCGCCATGCCGGCCAGATCGCGTTTCCCGGCGGCCGGATCGACCCCGAAGACCGCGATGCCGTTGCCGCGGCATTGCGCGAGGCACAGGAGGAGATCGGGCTCGATCCCGCAGCCGTTGCCATCGTGGGAACCAGCGACACCTATCGCATCGGGTCGGGATATTCCGTCACGCCTGTAATCGGCGTAATCCCACCCGATCTGGCACTTGCGCCGCACGAACCCGAGGTCGCCGCCTTGTTCGAAACGCCGCTGACATTCCTGCTCGAGCCGGGCAACCACGCGGTCAAAAGTATGATCTGGCAGGGGCGCGAACGCCATTTTCACGAAATCGTCTGGGAGGACCGGCGCATCTGGGGCGCGACGGCGAACATGATCGTGAACCTGGCGCGACGGCTGGCCGGGGCATTGCCATGATCCTTCCGGCAGCTGAATGGCGCGAGCGCGTCGACCTCGCTCGATTGACCGACGCGCTTGGAGCGCGCGATGGCCTTGTACGCTATGTCGGCGGCGCGGTTCGCGACGCGCTGCTGGACCTGCCCGTCTCCGATCTCGATCTCGCGACCACCCTCCTTCCGGACGAGGTGGCGGTGCGCGTGCGGAAAATCGGCTTCAAGGCGGTGCCGACCGGCATCGCGCACGGGACGATTACGGCGGTGCTCCCCCAGGGGCCGATCGAAATCACGACATTGCGCCGTGACGTGGAGACGCATGGGCGGCACGCTACCGTCGCCTTCACCGACGATTGGCGCGAAGATGCGGCACGTCGCGATTTCACGATCAACGCGCTTTCTGCCGATCCGGTGGATGGCAGAATCCATGACTATTTCGGGGGACTTGCGGATGTGAGCGCAGGCCTGGTTCGCTTCATCGGCGACCCGCTCGAGCGTATCGCCGAAGACCATCTTCGCATCCTGCGCTTCTTCCGCTTTCATGCAAGGTTCGGCCGGGGCCCCGCCGATGCGGCCGGCCTTGCCGCGTGCACCGCGCGCTCCAACGATCTGATGACGTTGTCGCGCGAACGTATCGCGCAGGAACTGTTGAAATTGCTGGCGGTTGCCGATCCAGCACCCAGCGTTGCCTTGATGGTCGAGCACCGCATTCTGGCGCCGGTGCTTCCCGAAATCGATACCGCCGGGTTGGCCCGTCTACAAAGGCTGGTTGCGCGCGAACGCAGCTATGGAGCGGACCCGATCCGCCGGCTTGCGGCTTTGCTTCCAGCCGAGCCGGCGCTCGCCGACCAGATCGGCGCAAGGCTCAAATTATCCAATGTCCAGCGCAAGCGGCTTGCAAATGCCGCCGATCCCGGGCTGGCCGATGATCCGCGCGCACTGGCCTATGCGGTGGGGCTGCAGGGCGCGTGCGACCGGCTGCTGTTGCATGATGCGGCGCCGGAAGCAGCGATGGCGACGATCGAGAATTGGGTGCCGCCGCGGTTCCCGATCGGTGGGGGAGAGTTGGTAGCCCTGGGTCTGACCGCGGGGCCGATCGTGGCGGCGACGCTGCAGGCGATCGAAAGGCAATGGATCGAGGAGGGCTTTCCGGAGCGATTACGCGTCGAACAGATCGCGCGCGACGCGGTCAATCAGGCCTTGTGCGCCTGATAATATTCGAGTGCGGCGTCGGCTGTAAGCGGCCGGGCGAAATGATATCCCTGCCCGGTGTCGCACCCCAGATTGGCCAGCGTGCGCTCGGTTTCAGCCGTCTCGATGCCCTCGGCGGTGGTCGACATGCCGAGCGCCCGCGCCAGACTGAGGATCGCGCGGATGATCGCGACCGAATCGCTGTTCTCATGCATGTCGGTGACGAAGCTGCGGTCGATCTTGAGGATGTCGATCGGCAGTTTCTGCAGGTAAGCGAGGCTCGAATAGCCGGTTCCGAAATCGTCCATCGCAACGCGGCAGCCCAGATCGTGCAGCGCGCGGAGCACTCGGTTGGCGCGTTCGGGATCGCCGACGATCGAGCTTTCGGTGAGCTCGAGCGTCATGCGGTGTCCGTCGATATGATTGTGCTGGAGGGTCGACTTGACCGCTTCCGCAACCGTGTCGCGGGCCAGCTGGACGGGCGATACGTTCACGCACAGCTTGAGCGGCAACAGGCCGCCCGCCTGCCTGTCCCACGCCCCGAGCGTCCGGGCGGTCGCATCCAGCGCCCAGCGGCCAAGCGGCACGATCAGGCCCGATTCCTCGGCGACCGAGATGAACTCGACCGGCGAGATCTGGCCCTGGTCGGCATGGTCCCAGCGCGCCAGCGCCTCGAAACCTGAAACCGCCCCCGTCTGCAGATGGATCAGCGGCTGGAAGGCTAGGCTCAGCTGGTCCTGCTCAATTGCGCGACGAAGCTCGGTTTCAAGGCTGAACCGACGGCGGGCGTGATTTGCCTCGCCCGGGCGGTAGGATTCGATCTGGCCCGATAGTTTGGCGCGCTTAAGCGCGACCTGGGCGTTGCGCAGGAGATCGCCCGAACCCTGGATGCGCGCCTCCCACGAGGCGCCGCCGATCGAACAATCGATCCGTATTTCGAGCTCGGACAACCGGATCGGGGTCGACAGCGCCGCCTGCAGACGGGCAGCCGCGCTGAGGACGTCGTCCGGGCCTTCGGTGTTGCGGAGCAACACACCAAATTCGTCGCCGGCCATCCGCGCGAGCATGTCCCCGTCCCGCAGCGCCGACACCAGGCGACGCGCGACGGTAATGATCAGCTCGTCGCCGGCTAGCGCTCCGACACATTCGTTGACGCGGCTGAAGCGGTTGAGATCCACGGCGAGGATGGCGAAGTTCGTTACGGCTCCCCCGCCCTCGATCGCCTCCTCGATGGCTTCGCCAAAGGCGAGGCGATTGGGGAGACCGGTCAGGCTGTCGTGCAGCATCTCGGCACGGAGCGAGCGTTCGGTTTCAACCTCCGCCGTGCGGTCAACCAGCGTGACGAGCGCCCGGCGCTCATGTTCGAAATGGAGCGAGAGGCGCGACATGTGGAGACGGAAGCTCCGACCACCGATGCCCGGTTGACGCCATTCCAGATCGACGCGGTCCTGCCCCTGCTCCAGGAAATGCCCGACAGCATTGACCAGGCCGCTTGCCTGTTCGCCGTCGGCTTCCTCCCCGCCGACGCGCTGAAACGGCGCATTGCATGCCGCGATGCGGGGCTCGCCATCCTCCAGCACCACGACCGCGGCGGGAATGTGAATCGCATCAAGATAGCGTTGGCGTACACCGACGTGCACCGGATCGATGTCCGGAATCTCCGCCGACGGGAACCCGCCGGTGCGCGCGAGGACCGCGGTGCGGCTCTTGCCGCGGCTGATGCTCGCAACCTGCATTGATCCGCGAATAAGCGATCAAGCGTTAAGATTTCGTCGACTGTACGCTATTTGGCCCATTTCCGAAGCGGTTATCGCGCGGAAAGCCGTTCGGCGGCATTCGTCCGGCCGCGCCCCGCGCCGCCCGCCACGGGCCCAGATCGGGCTCGATGCGGAAGCGCCCGCTCCCTCCGCCCATGGGCCAGGTCAGCCCCTGTTCGAAGCGGAAAGTTATGGCGTCCGCCAGTCCGCCATCGCGATAGCGCTGCAGCTGCGCGCCCTGTCCGCGCGACAATTCCGGCAATTCTCCCAAGGGGAAGACGACCAGCTTCCGATTGTCGCCGATTGCCGCGACATAATCGTCGCCGGAGTCGATCGGACGCGCGACCTTCACCGTTGCGCCCGTTCGAAGATTGACGACCTGGCGTCCTTTTCGGGTCTCGCCGGTGATCTCGTCGACCCGGGCCACGAAACCCTTCCCGTCGCTGGCGGCGAACAGCAGCCGCTCACCCATTTTGGCCGGAAGCAAAGCCAGGATGCCGGCCTCCCCCTCAAGGTCGATCATCAGGCGCACGGGTTCTCCGAAACCCCGCCCGCCCGGCAGCTTGTCGGCGGCGAGCGTGTAAACCCTCCCTGTGGCGGCGATGAGCAGCAGCTTGTCGGTGGTCTGCGCATGAAAGGCGAAGGCGGGTCCATCGCCTTCCTTGAACTTGAGCGCCTCGGCCGACCCGAGATCGATATGGCCCTTCATCGCGCGGATCCAGCCACGCTGCGACAGGATGACCGAGATCGGCTCGCGCTCAATCATTGCCTCCAGCGGGATTTCGCGCGCCGGGCCCTGCTCTTCGATCAATGTGCGGCGGCGACCGAGCTCGGTGTTCTCGCTATAGCCTTCGCGCAACTTGGCGAGGTCGCGCTTGAGCCGCGAGCGCTGCCGTGCCGGGCTGGCGACCAGCGCCTCCAGATCGTGCGCTTCCTTGTCGAGGGCCGCACGCTCCTTGCGCAGCTCCAGCTCTTCCAGCTTGCGCAAGCTGCGCAAACGCATGTTCAAGATCGCCTCGGCCTGCCGATCGGTCAGTTCGAACTCGGCCATCAGAATCGGCTTGGGCTCATCCTGTTCGCGGATGATCTGGATGACCCGGTCGAGGTTGAGATAGGTGACCAGATAGCCATCGAGCAGCTCGATCCGGTCGGCGATCTTGGTCAGACGATGGTTCGAACGGCGTACCAAAACCTCGAACTGATGCTCGATCCACGCCGCAAGCGCCTGTTTCAGCGACATGACGCGCGGCGTGCGATCGCGGTCCAGCACATTGAGGTTGAGGGGCACGCGCGTTTCCAGGTCGGTCAGCCGAAACAGGCTGTCCATCAGCGTCTGCGGATCGACCGTGCGACTGCGCGGCTCGAGCACGATGCGGATATGTTCGTCGCTCTCGTCGCGCACATCCGCAAGGATCGGCAGCCTCTTGTCGTTGATCAGCGCGGCGATGGCTTCGATCAGTTTCGCCTTTGGAACCTGATAGGGGACCTCGCTGACGACCGCGATCCACGTCCCGCGCCCCTGATCCTCGATCGACCAGCGCGCGCGCACGCGAAACGAGCCGCGGCCCGTGGCGTAGGCTTCGGCAATCGCGCTGGCATTGTCGACGACGATCCCGCCAGTCGGAAAATCGGGGCCGGTCACGAACCGCGTCAGCTCGCGCGGATCGCCCTCGGGCTGATCGATGATATATTCCGCCGCGTCGATCAGTTCGGCGACATTGTGCGGCGGGATCGACGTTGCCATGCCGACCGCGATTCCGGCGGCACCGTTGGCCAACAGATTGGGAAATAGCCCGGGAAAGACCTCGGGCTCTTCTTCCTCGCCATTATAGGTTGGCCGGAAGTCGACGGTCTGCTCGTCGAGTCCTTCCATAAGGAGGATCGCCGCCCGGGTCAGCCGCGCTTCGGTATAGCGCATCGCGGCCGCATTATCGCCATCGACATTGCCGAAATTGCCCTGCCCGTCGACCAGGGGGAAGCGCAGCGCGAATGGTTGCGCCAGACGCACCATGGCGTCGTAGATGGAGGCGTCGCCATGCGGGTGATATTTGCCCATGACGTCGCCGACCACGCGTGCGCATTTCTTGTAGCCTGACGCAGGATCGAGCCGGAGCAAGCGCATACCCCACAGCAGCCGGCGATGGACTGGCTTGAGCCCGTCGCGCACGTCGGGCAGCGAACGCGCGGTGATCGTTGACAGGGCATAAACGAGATAACGTTCGCTCAGCGCGCTGTCGAAAGGCGCCTCGACGATCAGATTGAAAGGGTCTGCGGTGTCGGTCATCGCGGGGCGATAACAGGCGGGCGGGGCTCGTGCCACTGGGCAGCAGCGGATTCAAATCGGGTTGCAAGCCCAGCCAGTAACCATAAGCTGCGTCGAACTCGGGGAGGGCAGGAAATGCGGACGGTTATGCTCGTGATAGCGCTCGCCTTAGCTGGCTGCAGCAAGGAGGCGAGCGACGGACGACATCTGACGGCCGACATGACGCCGAACAAGGCCACGTCCGGGCCCGACATCGCCCCCACTGCAGTTCCTGGCGTGGCATTGGCCTACGCTTATGCCTTTCTGCTCCCGGTGGAGAATGTCGCCAAGGTCCAGGAACAGCACGCTACGCAATGCGAGGCACTTGGCGTCACCCGCTGCCGCATCACGGGGATGGAATATCATGCCGAACGACGGCAGATCTGGGGAACCTTGTCGTTCAAACTCGCGCCCGGGGATGCGCGGCAGTTCGGCAAGCAGGGCCTGAATGCCGTGACACAAAGCGGCGGCATGCTCTCCGAGGCCGAGATAAACAGCACGGATGCGGGAACCATGGTGGCCAGCGCCGACCAGGACACCGCGAGCGTGACGTCTGAGCAAGCGGAGATCGCCCGGCAGCTTTCCCGGCCGAAGCTAAGTTCGACCGAGCGCACCCAGCTTCAACAGCGGGC
>DATMIP010000064.1:0-5671 GCA_035554515.1 Sphingomonas sp.
GGGGCTCGACTTCGCTCGTGTCAGCCAGCGCGATGGTGCGGCAGGATACCTCCTCCCGGTTCGACTTCACGTCTGCCGGGGCGAATGCGGCCCGCATATTCGATCAGGATAGCCGGATCCGGCTGATCTCGAACGAGACGCGGCTGTCCCGGCTCGACGCCGAGGGTCGCGGCTGGGTGATCGGAGCGAATTTTATCCAGGATGACGAGAAACTGACACGCGCAATGGGTAACCCGGCGGCTCCGATCCGTATTCTCGGGGTCGACAACAAGGTTTCCGAAGCCGCATTGTTCGGCGAGGCGGGGATCGGCCTCGCCCGGGGGCTGGTGGCGACGCTCGGCGGGCGGCTTGAATATACGCACCTGGTAGGCGAGGCGCTCGACGGCGATGCCGCGATCGGGGAGCCCAGCCGCGAGGAGAAGACCTTCCTCCCCTCGATTTCGCTATCGTGGCACCCGAATGACCACCTGCTGCTGTTCGGTCGATATCAGGAAGGTTTCCGGCCGGGGGGATTGTCGATCACGCCAGCGGCGGGCGGCCCCCTGATCCAGCGTTTCCATGGCGACGATCTGGGATCGGCCGAAGTCGGTGCGAAGTGGACGCCAGCCGGCGCGCGCCGGCTCGAGGTCGATCTGACAATCGGTCACGCCCGATGGGAGAATATCCAGGCCGATCTGGTGGACCGCAACGGATTGCCATTCAGCGCCAATATCGGATCGGGGCGGATCTGGTCGGCCGAAGCAACATGGAATTGGCGACCGATCGAGGCGCTTCGGCTGAGCGCCGGGGTCGTCGCCAATGATAGCCGCCTGGCGGACCCATCGCGCGATTTTCCCTCCGGTGGCAAATATGAATTGCCGAATATCGCGCATTTCGCGGCCAGCATGAGCGCGGCCTTCGCGCACGATCTGAAGGGCGGCTGGCGCATCGACACCAATGTGCGGCTTCACTATGTCGGGCATAGCCGGCTGGGCGTGGGTCCGACGCTCGGCCTCCGCCAGGGCGACTACAGCCTGACGGCCGCATCGCTGCATGTCGGCAAGGGACCTTGGGGCATCGGCATCGATGCCGACAATCTGTTGAACACGCGCGGCAATATGTTCGCCCTGGGCAATCCGTTCGACGTGGCCGCGGGGCAGCAGATCGTGCCGCTGCGACCGCGTACGATCCGGATCGGGATCGATGCCCATTTTTAGCCGGGCTCGGCTCGCTCGGCGTGGGGGAACGCGTCGCGCGGGGTTCATGCGCTTGCGCGATGTGCGCGAATGCGGCTGATCTCCGCGAGGGCGGCACTGCCCGCCCGCTCAAAGGCCCCGCCCCCAAACAGATCCAACACCCGGGCGCGGGCCGCCGCGCCCATTGATGCGAGCGCTGCTGGTTCACGCAGCATCGACCTCCAAGCATCGGCGAGCGCGCGCGGATCGGCCGGCGGAACGATCTGGCCGGTCCGTCCGGGAAGGATCGTGTGGGGCATCTCTCCAACGGCTGAACCAAGCACGGGCAAGGCCGCCTGCATTGCTTCGTGCGCGGCGATGCACAGGCCTTCCGCGCGCGACGGCTGAAGGTAAAGATGTCGACCGGCAAGGAACGATTGGGCTTCGCTGAAGCCGACGAAACGAAGTTCGTCGATTTTCGCGGCCGCGGCCGCGGCTTCGAGTTCGGCGCGTTGTGATCCTTCCCCGGCGATCGCGATATCCAGCGGAACCGGCGGCACAAACCCGCCCGCGCGAAGCATCGCGAGCGCCGCGATCAGCATATCATAGCCTTTCGCGCGATGAAGCCGCCCGAGCGACCCTATGCGAAGCGGCTCGCCCGGTCGCCACGGCGCTGCCTGCGGCGCAGAGGCGTCGGCGGAAAACAGCGGCCAGGTCGCGACATGGCGGGGGTCAATTCCCAGGCGCCGCCGGGTGAGCTCCGCTACGCAGTTGGAATCGGCGACCCACAGGATCGATCGACGCCGCCTCGCCCGCAGCAGCATGGTGTTGGCGGGCTTGAGGTAGGCATTATGCTGCCAGCTGACCACGTCGATATCGTGCATCTGGCCGACGATCTGGCCAAGCAATGTCGCGCGCGTCAGCGACGTCCATAGGATATCCGGTTGCCATTCCACCACTTTGCGGTCGAGCCAGCGGATCGCGGCCAGATGGTCCTTTTCTCCTCCCTCGCATATCTCGACCGCAAGGCCCGCATCCCTCAACGTGGGAAGCCCGCGTCCATCCTTCAGCGTGAGCGCCCATATCCGCACGTCATGGCCGTTCGCCTGAAACAGGCGGGCGACGCCGGGGATCGGCGCGCAGGCGCCGCCGCCCTCCAGCGAATTGATGACATAGGCGATCCGCATCAGGCGGGCGCGGCCCGGCGCGTATGATGCAATAGCAATCCAACCAGCACCGCGGATGCCGCCGCCCCTTGCATGATCGCGTGCCAGCCAGCCCCCTTGAGTCCGGCGGCAAGCAACAACAGGGGCAGCACGGGCAGCAGGCCGAGGTTGACCGCGAAATTGGCCGCAACGGACGATGAGGGGCGCCCCAGCGCGGTCAGCGCGGCGCTGGCGGGCGGCGCGGCAAGCCAAGCTGCGCGCGAAATGCCCAGCAGCAGCAGCAGGCCCGCCGCGTCCGCGAACCTCCGGCCGCCGAGTATCATCGCCACCCATTGTCCCGCAAAAGCCAGTATGAGGAGAAACGGCGTCACCGCCGCCAGCGCCAGGCCGGCACAGCGCAGCACCGCGGCCCGCAGCGCCGCGCCGCTCCCCCCCGCGGCGGTCAGGCGCGCGAGTTCGGCATAGGCCGCCTGCCCCAATATCTGCGCGGGCTGCTGGATGACGATGGCGGCACGCTGGGCCACCGCGTAGAGGCCGGCGGCCGCGGGCCCGAGCATCCAGCCGACGATCAATGGCGGGATGCGCGCGGCAAGCTCGGTCAGGGTGACGTCGGCATTGGCGGCGAGCATGAAGCGCCACAGGCCGGGATTTTCGGCCAGCGCGCCGCGCATGGTGCCGAGCAGTCGCGGGTCACGCAGCGTACCGCGCATCGCGATGATCCCCAGCAACCACATCGCCGCCCATTCGGCGAGCGCAGCGGTCAGCCAGGCGATCAGGAACCCCTTGAGCCCCAACCCCAGCCAGGCCGCGATTCCCGCGCCCGCCAGTCGTACCGCAGGAGCCACGATATTGTGCAGCCCCAGCCAGTCGAACCGTCCCAGCAATTGCAGAAAACCCGCCGGCGTCGCCCGGATCGAAGCGAGCACCGCGAAACTGTAGGGAAGAGCGAACGCGATCGCGGTCGGCGACCAGCCGAGTCTCGGGCCGATCAGCGGCGCGAGCGAGGCGGCGGCCAGGATCGAGGCGGCACCGCCGCCCGCCTCCACCAGGGCTGCGAAGCGCAGCAGCCGCATCAGCCGCTTGTGATCGTTTTCCGCCAGCGCCTGTGCGCCGTAACGCACGATCGCATGCCATCCGGGAAATTCGACGATCCCGCCGACTGTCATCGCAAAGGTATGGACAAGCACGAGCACGCCATAATCGGTCGGGCCGAGGGCGCGCGTCGCCACCGCCATATAGCCGAGCCCGAGCACGGCGGAGGCGGCCTTCCCGCCCACCAGCCGCGCCAGATTGCCATAGATCCGCCGGACCAGCCCGCGCCCGGACCGCTCACCCATGCGCGACGAGCGTCTCCGCCCGGGGCATGTCCAGCGCGATCCCGGCGATCCCGGCAATCACCTGCGCCGCGCGTACCGATGAAGGCGTGTCGGTCAGGTCGAAACTGGTATCGAACAATTGCTTTTGAACCGTGGCGAACCGCCCGCCCGGATCGTTGCGCGCGGCGGCAAGCGCGTCGCCCAGCTGCGATGGATGGACGATCACGGGTCCTGCGCGCCAATGGCCGTAACTGGGGTCGTCGCCCCAGTCAGTCTCATGCGCGTCCAGGAAAATGCAGGGCCGCGGGGTCAGCATGAATTCATACGCCTGGCTGGACACGTCGCCCAGGTAGATGTCGGCGCGATTGGTATAGGTCATGTTGCTCGACGCGCGGCTGCCCAGATCGATGTGGATATTGGGTGCGCGCAGATAGCGCTCGTCGATCCGGCCCGGGCGTTTTATCCTCATCTTGTCGATGGAGAGCGCAAAGGGGCGTTCGAACAGCATCACGTGCGGCGCGAAGATCAGCTGATATTCGTCATGCTCGACGAACCAGTCGAGGATCTGTCGCCCGAATTTGTACCATGACGATAAATGGGGCGACACGTGCGGATTATAGAGGACCACGGGGCGCCCATCGTCCAGCAGCGCATGCGTGCGCGTGGCCGCGTGGAGATCGAATTTGGGGTAGCCGACGATGCTGACCCGGTCCGCCGGCACCCCGGCGTCCGCGATCAGGCGCCGCTTGATCTTCTCGCCCGATACCAGGACGTGATCGAACAATGCGCTCGCCGGGTTGAAGCCGATCGCGCGATCGCCGGCGCCATGGCGCGTATGCACGATCTTGAGCCGGTCCAGGCCATGGCGCGTCTTCAGCATCAGCGATGTCTTCTCGGCGACGACCAGCAGGTCCAGAGAGCGAAAGAAATCGAGATTGTCGCCGTAGACGAGCAGTTTGGACGCTGGCGCGAAAGGCTCGCTCAGCGCCGCCGTCACACGCGAACGCCGCCGCTTGAGCCGCAGCGGGTGCAGCGTGACGGTGCGGCCGATGCGGCTGCCCGCAAGCCGGATCACCTCGGCCTGGATGCGCGGATTGGTGGGCGCCAGGATCACTTCGATCCCGGGGGCGAGATCGGCCAGGGCGAGCGCGATCGGCAGGCTGTGCGCGACCTGGTGCACCTGATCGTGATTGAAGAGAAAACAGGCCTTCACGCGCGTTAGACGGCACTGTTGACGCGATCCCGCACGATCGGGTGAGACAATCCACGTGGCGCCGGGCCTTACGTCCAGATATGAAACAATGCCTAAAAATGCGGCATTGTTTCATATCTGCCTAACCCCTGGGCGATCCTGACGCCTCCGGAACGCTCCTCTTCCTCCACGGTCCCGTTGGCACGCTTTTTGCGATGCAGCGTCGGGCAAGAACAGGGAGGCGGAATGAAACTCGTAATAGCCATCATCAAACCGTTTAAGCTGGATGACGTGCGCGAGGCTTTGTCCGCGCTCGGCGTCCAGGGCATGACGGTTACCGAAGTCAAGGGCTTCGGCCGCCAGAAGGGCCAGACCGAAATTTACCGCGGCGCCGAATACAGCACGAACATGGTGCCAAAGATCAAGGTCGAGGTAGCGTGCAGCGCCGATCTCGCGCCGCGTGTCGTGGAGGCGGTCCAGCAGTCCGCCAATACAGGCGCGATCGGCGACGGCAAGATCTTCGTGCTCGATGTCGGTCAGGTGGTGCGCATCCGCACCGGCGAGACCGACGAGACGGCTCTCTAGCATTCAAGGGGGATTCATGAAGCTTTCGACCAAGATACTGGCCGGGCTGGGAACATTGGGCGTCGCGGCGCTCATGGCCCACCCCGCGCTCGCGCAGGCCGCGCCCGCAGCAGCCGCCTCGCCCATTCCCGCAGCCACCGTCGATAAGGGCGATACCGCCTGGATGCTGGTTTCCTCGCTCCTGGTGCTGATGATGTCGGTACCGGGCCTTGCCTTGTTCTATGGCGGCCTCGTGCGCACCAAGAACATGCTGTCGAT